>JAQVGK010000430.1 GCA_028696755.1 Bacteroidales bacterium
AATTCCTTTCACCAGAGGAGCTTTAACTCAAATGTTGAGGGATTACAGTTCTCCAAATGATAAAATATCATCTTGGCTTTCAAATGGCGATATTATTTCTTTGAAAAAGGGATTGTATGTTGTCTCGCAAAAATATAGAACAGAAAAATTAAATCTTGAGATTATTGCAAATCAGATTTACGGACCTTCGTATATTTCTTTGGATTCGGCATTGCAATTTTATGGAATAATTCCAGAAAAGGTAAGTGTTGTAACATCAGTATGTACAAAAAGAGCGAAGAGTTTCGAAAACGAGATTGGTATTTTTAATTATTATTATGCAAAAGATTCGTATGCAAGTATTGGAGTTGATTCAAAAAGTAATGATGGCAAACACTATTTTTTAATTGCAACACTGGAAAAAGCTTTATGCGATAAAATTGTATTCACCAAAAATTTGCAATTAAAGTCTTTAAAGGCTGTGCAGAGTTTTTTAGAAGATGATTTGAGAGCTGATTTTAGCGGAATAGACAAATTTAATCTTAATATCATAAATCAGTGTGCAGAGTGTGGTATTAAGAGTAAGGAATTAACTTTGCTTGAAAAATATCTTAGAAACATAAAATAAAATGGAAGTATTTAATAAAATGTTGGCTAAGTACAATTTGGCAACAGATGCTGATTTGTATAATGCCACTCGCGAAATATTGCAGGAAATAACTCTGTCAGGCTTATACAGGGGAGGATTTTTTAGTAAAGCAGCATTCTATGGTGGAACCTGCCTAAGAATTTTTCATGGTCTTGACAGATTTTCAGAAGATTTAGATTTTTCTTTAATGCAGCCAGAACCTGGTTTTAAACTTGAACCATATTTTAATTCTGTAATTGCTGAATTTGCAGCACTGGGAATTGAAGTAGAGATAATTCAAAAGCAGAAAACTGGTATTTCAAATATTGAGTCTGCATTTCTGAAACAAACCAAAACAGTTTACTCTTTAAATATTCAAAGTCAAAAGAATATTAAAATTAAATTTGAAGTTGACACTAATCCACCATTAGGTTTTGATGTTGAAAACAAGTTGCTATTTCAGCCATTTTCATTTTATGTAAATTGTTTTACGCTTCCAGATTTGTATGCTGGCAAAATGCACGCGTTACTTTTCCGTGCGTGGAAAACCAGAGTTAAAGGGCGTGATTGGTATGATTTTGAATGGTATGTACGTAATAATGTTGAACTTAATCTTGCACATTTTGCCGAAAGGGCTTTCCAGAGTAATCATCTATCCGAAAGTAAAATTAGCTCTGACGACTTTATAAAAATGCTAAAATCCAAGATCGAAACGGTTGATTTTAAAAATGCCGCAGCAGAGGTTTCCATTTTTATAAAAAGACCTTCTGATACGAATATTTGGTCAAAAGATTACTTTTTGAGATTGGTGGAGATGATTAGATTTAAACACGATTAACTCATTTGGTATTATATCTGCACCAGCGTGTGTAGTATTAAGAAAGTGGAGATCGTTTTTGAGTATGTAACGGAAATATTTTTTTATTCTCTCAATTATTTTAGTGAAATTTTGTATTTTTGCAGATATAAACAAGAATGTAAAGGAAAGAGATGGATTTAATTATAAAAATAAAAGAAAATTCCTTAGAAACGGATATCATGAGTCTTGTAGCATATCTTAAAGCAAATAAGTGTGTTAAAAAATTCGATGTGCGTGTTAATAATTTACGAAAAATTAAAAATATTTCGGATAAGGAAACAGTTGATTCTCTTCATTTGACAACATCTACAGCACTTTCTGATTTTCTAAAAAACGAGAACGAATCAATTTTCTGATGAGAGTTTATCAGGGGGAAATAGTGGAGGTGAATTTTCTTTTGCCAAGTGGAGAGTTTAAACCTCATCCTACAATTGTAATTTCTAATAATTTAGTAAATGAGCACGAAGACGCTTTTATTGGAGTTATGATTTCTTCATCAGCTCCTAATGACGAATTTACATTTCTTTTATCAGATGAAATGCTTACAAAATCGCCAAAGAGGCCTTGCCAGGTTAGAACACAATTGATATCTTTAATTCCCGAAAACCAAGTTGTCGCTAAACATGGAGTTATTAGAAAACAGTATTTGAGGGCTGTAATCGAGAAAATTTTTGAAACTGCCTTGAGTATTTAATGATTAGCGACTAGCAAACGAAACTGTTGATTTTAAAAATTCAGCAGCAGAGGTTTCCATTTTTATAAAAAGTCCTTCTGATACGGATATTTGGTCAAAAGAATACTTTTTGAGATTGGTGGAGATGATTAGATTTAAACTATAGCTACTACAATTATATACGCAGAGTCAACTCATTTTTAAAACTCCACCCTAAAAAATTTCGACTCAAACGGTAAGATATCAACTGTGCCATCTTTTATTTGTGTACCAGCAACATCAACTTCGAAGCACTTCATTTTTTTGTTACTGTTTTTAATTACTAATACAATGGTAAATATCTCACAATTGTGATAAAAATTCGCTATTTAGTTGAAAAAGAATCAATCCCAATTCTTGCAACATAAACATTTTATGACCGTTTCAAAAGCAAGCAAAAAATTCTCTCTACGAATTTGCATCATACTCAGGATTGATATATTTCGTTGACAGTTTGTTGCAATACTTGGTTCTAAACACTAATCCCTCGATAACTTTACCGGTTTCTTGCTTAATTTGTTTAAAGAATTCGTTCGAAAGTTTTATCATTTGCTCGTAATTAAATACTCCGCTAAAAACTTCTTCGGTATATTCAAAACCTAGGGCTTCGCAAACTTCTTTTAGATTGTGTTTTTGTCCGTAGTGTATTCTTTCGGAATGTCCTCCGCTAAGATCGTCAACACCAAACCATATAATTTTTGCATCGGAGTTACTGTCGGGATTTAGCTTGTTACCAGAACCTTTTGATGCCCCAACACCGATTAACTCACCTCTCAATGCAAGTTGAAGATCGTTTTTTATGCAGTATTCTTCGAGTTTGTCAAGATAGCCATGTTTGTTCACTGTGTCAACCCATGCATCGCTCATCTGTTTCATAATTTTTTCAAATCCTTTTTCTTCGGGTTCGTTTAATGTGTAAAAAATGTCATTTTCATCATCAAACCAGCCTTTGGTTAATATTGGCTTATTGAAACCTTTTCGCAGTAGAACGCCATTTTCGTTTTTATAAGTGTCAACAACTTCCTGAACTAATTCTTTTTCTTGTGTACGAGTACAGATGCCTTTTGTTAACTCATTGGTTTCGTTGTCTTGTTTTACATAAATTGTTGTTGAGGAACCATCACGTTTAATCGTTGCAGCAATCTCAAGGCCTTCTGCAAAAACAATTTCGTCAATATGAGTTCTTAATAGCTCGATTCTTGGCTCGTCTGTTTTGTATAAAAAGTATGGAATGTCGCCTTTTATCAAACCCGCATATTGCGATACTTTTTCCTCAGCAACATATTTTACAATTGACAATTCTTCCTGTAGTTCGGGACCTCTATTTAAAAACTCTTCGGCTTTTGCTCGTGGTAAAATAATACCATTACTGTAAATCGGATTTTCATCTCCAGCGAAATTTAGATTAAATTTTACAGCTCTGATTCTGCCGCGCTTTCCTAAACGAGATTTTTTAGGATCTCCCATAGGTCGCCAGTATTCG
>JAQVGK010000431.1 GCA_028696755.1 Bacteroidales bacterium
AGAAACTGCATAATATTTTCCCTTCATTACATGATTTTCGGCGGTATGGCAATCAACACATTCCATATTCAATCCATCCTTTGCCATGTGCACGTCAACATTTTTGTCGCAATCGAGCAAAGCCATATCTAAATCTCCATGCTTGATATTATTTCCACCTGCACTCATAAAATGGCATTATCCACAATTGGTTTTTAACGGAGAGCCAACACTTGCGGTTATCTTCTTATAATCAGGGGCAAGTTCTCCAACAGGAGGGTAGCCTGCACCACCAGTAGCTTTTTCGTATGTTCCTGTATTGTCGTGACAAATTATACAGTCTATATTGTACTGATTAGAAAAATCAAAATTTTTATCCTTCCATCCATAACCGATGTGACATTTGTTACATGATTGCTCGTTACTTAAGATTCCAGTACAAAAATTATTTAAAACATTTTTCTTTCCAATATACACGATACCTCGTCCTTCGATATACTCTTCGCGTTCCCAATTCCAGTGAGCATTGTTCATCACTTCGGTACCTCTCTCGGTATGGCAACTTAAACATGCTGCTGTTAATTCATGGGGTGACTCAAAATCTTTTTGCAATTCTTCAAATTTTGAATGATCCACAGACTTCTTTTCTTCTTTCGAATAAAGATCTTTTAATTCCTGCAAATTTCCTTCTTTCTCAAACATATCGGTAAGTGCAATCGATATTACTGTTACCGGAAATATCACCACAAAAATGAAAATGATGGTTTTCTTAAAACTGCTTAAAAACTCCATAATATTTTGTTTTTCTAATTTTCAATGCATTAAATAATCTGATCAATTGCCTTTAGTTCGTTCTAAATACCGTGTTTGAACATTGTTGCAAATTTACTATTTATTTTGGTAAAATTATACTCAAATATAATGAAATTTTTAATGCTATCAATTTTTGTTCAAAATTATATTATGATATTTATCATAACACTTTGTTAAGTTTACGCGGCGGTAAAGCTATTATGCTGCAATGTTAAGGTTAAATCAGAAAACTTTTTAAATAATAGCAATCGAAATCTAAAAAATGTTTATAAGTTTACAGTTCGATTTTTTAAGAATAGTTTTATGCTAAAAAAAGCAAGTTTTAAAGCAAAGTTAAGGTACAAGTTCGATAACTTAATGAGTCGTGGAACTGGTGCAATGATAGGACTTTTGGGAGTTTTATCTTTACTAATTGTAATAATTGCAGGTTTTGTTTTTTGGGGATTTGCTATAGCTCCAGAAGGTGGCGAGCCAATGGATCTTGCCGAAGGTTTCTGGCAAAGTTTGATGCGAACAATGGATGCGGGGACGGTCGCTGGTGATTCGGGATGGGTTTTTAGATTGGTTGCAATAATTATTACTCTCGGTGGTATTTTTATCCTGTCAACATTAATAGGTATCCTTGGTTCTGGCATAGAAGCTAAATTGGATGAGCTGCGAAAAGGTAAAAGCTTTGTTCTGGAAACTAATCATACATTAATTCTTGGATGGAGCAGTAAAGTTTTTACAATAATTAGTGAGCTTATCGTGGCTGGAGAAAATTCTAAAAATCCACGAATTGTTATTCTTTCAGAAAAAGATAAAGTTGAGATGGAAGACGAAATTCGTGAGAAAATTCCGAATATGAAAAATATGAAGGTCATCTGCCGTAGCGGTTCACCAAATGATCTTACAAATCTTGCAATGGTTAATCCTCATGAGGCAAAATCTATCATAGTTTTGTCGCCAGAAGAAGGAAATGCAGATTCTCAAACAATTAAAACTATTTTGGCTATTACTAATAATCCTGAACGCAAATCAGAACCGTATCATATTATCGCAGAAATTAAAGACTTTAAAAATCTTGAAGTTGCCAAAATGGTTGGTAAAGATGAAGTTGAACTTATCTTAACAGATGATATTTTTGCTAGAATCATGGTTCAGACCAGTCGCCAAAGTGGGTTGAGTATGGTTTACCAAGAACTTATGGATTTTGATGGTGCTGAAATTTACTTTGCCGAAGAGCCGAAACTTACTGGTAAAGCATTTGCCGATGCAGTATTCTCTTACGAATCTTCTGCTGTTATGGGGTTGCAATATGCGAATGGAGAATGTGTAATAAATCCACCAATGAATTATATTTTGCAAAAGGGAGATAAAATTATTGCAATAACCGAAGATGATGATACGCTTATAGTTTCTGGAAAGACTGAATTTCAAATAAATGAGGATGCAATTGTAAATTTAAGCCAAGAACCATTAGGTCCTGAGAAAACTCTAATTCTTGGTTGGAATTACAGAGGTGAAATTCTTATTCGAGAAATGGATCAATATGTCGCAAAAGGATCCTTTATTAAAATCGTTTCAGATTATGAGATTGAGGAAGAAGAGCAAAATAGGATTTTGAGTTCTATGCAAAATGCAAGAGTTGAATTCCTAAAAGCTGAAGTAACCTCACGCGAAGTAATAGATTCTCTTGAAGTAACTTCATTCGACAATGTCCAGGTTTTGTGTTACGAAGATACTCTAGAACAACAGGAGGCTGATGCAATTACCTTAATAATCTTGTTACATCTTCGCCGCATTTCGTCGGAACAGAATGTGAATCTGAAAATAGTTAGCGAAATGCTAGATATTCGTAATCGTGATTTGGCTTCTGTTACTAAAGTTGATGATTTTATTGTTAGCGATAAACTTATTAGTTTGATGATGAGTCAGGTTTCAGAAAATAAACATCTAATGCGTGTTTTTGAAGATTTACTGAGGTCGGAGGGAAGCGAAATATATCTTAAGCCTGCAGCCAATTATGTTAAAACAGGAGTAGAAGTAAACTTTTATACCATAGTTGAAAGCGCGAAACGCAAAGGCGAAATAGCAATAGGTTATAAAATTGCAGCTTTATCAGGCGATAGCTCACAAGCTTTTGGCGTATGTGTAAATCCGGACAAGAGAAAGATGATTGCTTACACTGCCGACGATAAAATAATTGTTCTTGCCGAAGACTTATAGTATGGAAAATTTTGAACGGGTAGAAAAACAGCAAAGGACAACTTATATAAAGTATAAGTTTCTCGAAAAACAGGCAGATTTATATCTAACCAACAGTGAAATCATTATCGAGGCTAGAAAAACTGCTTTTAGAGGACTCGGTTTATTAAATCGGATACCTCACCTTAAGGTTTTTAAACGCAAAAAAGAAGTGATTATCCCGATAGATGAAATTAAAAGCGTTAGTTTCATTTCTGGAAATCAGCAACTCGGTGTTTTTGGTTTAATTGATAAAGCAGGAAAAGAATATAAATTCGAAATGAAAAACCACGACGAGTGGATAGATTTGATTAATGAAAAGTTGGATGTGGGGAGGAATTAATGTATAGGTTTTATCCTTGCAATATGTAGGTCAAATTCATGAATTTGACCTATCTAAATGCAAGGCAAAAGCTTTTTTTTATAACATAAAAACCCAAAATAATGAAAATTAAATTTATTGGAGCGGCACACGAAGTTACAGGTAGCAAACACCTAATAACATTAGATAATGGTAAGAAAATCCTTCTTGATTGCGGAATGTTTCAAGGAAAAGGTAAAGAAACTGACAGTATGAACAGAAATCTTGGTTTCGAACCTCG
>JAQVGK010000432.1 GCA_028696755.1 Bacteroidales bacterium
ATTAACTACATTATTAAACAACAAGAAGGCGTTAATGAAATTAAGCATTTACAAAACAGAATTAGTGGATTGCAATCGGCTCGCCAAGTTAACTACGATCATTTGATGCGTGCAACTTTTAATGCAGATACTACTGAAGTATTTGCCGAAACCTATAACTATGTTATGGAGTTTATGCAAACTCAAAACGATTATCATGCAAAAAATCGTTTAGTTGATATGTACATCCACAGCCAAATGTGGGATGAAGCATTAAATTTACTTTCGGTAATGGAAAGCTCACTTTCTGATGAGGATATTGCTAAAGCAAACGATATTCATCTTACCGAAATAAAAATTGACATTCTACAAAATTTAAACACTGAACCAATTGCCGATATAGTAAAAAGACACGATGAGTTCCTTACCGAAATGGCAGCCGATTATAACACAAAAGAAGGCGGTGTTGCACGTGCAATCCTCGAATCTGCTGGCTTAATGGAAAATTTCCCAATTGTATTTCTTCCAAATCCAGAGGCCGATTCAGAAGTTTCAACAAAATCAGCACGTATAAGTGAGCCTATCCAAGAACCTGCAAAATCAGGTAAAGAATTAGCAGCAATGTTTAAACTCTATCCAAATCCTGCAAACGATTATCTTTCACTCGAATTTATTAACCCAGCAGGAAAATGCAGTTTTAACATCTACACAATTAAAGGAGAACTTGTAAAATCAATCAGCTCTGAGCAATCTCTTGGTTTTGTAAGCATAAATATCTCCGATTTACAACCAGGCAATTACATTGTAAACTGTCCAGAACTTAACAGCAATCAAAACTTTATGATTGTGAGATAAGCTAATCTATAAATAAAGAAAGAGAGAATTTCAGAAATGAGTTCTCTCTTTTTTTTGTAGATTTAGTTAATCCCCTACTTTTCCCCAGCACAAGGATGATCTTTGTACTTCTGCAGTAAATGTTTGCGAAACTCGCGGTCGGCTTGGTAAAGCTTTGCAACTTTTTTTATCGGCAAAACATCTTTAAACTTTTCGTGGTAGGTTTGCTCAAGTTTAGAACGTTCTTCACGTATTTCAACTAATCTGTCGAGTTTGGCCTCAAGGTCTTTATCTGATAATGTTGCAGAGTTTTTCTTTATCTCCTTTGTAATTTTATGCTCCTCTTTAAACAAAGCATCCATTTTATCGGTGAACTCATTGTAAACTGGCCAAAATGCTTGCGCTTCTTTTACAGTTAAGTTAATCTCGGCTGTAATAAATGCAATTTTTTCTGCTTTTATCTTCTCATCATCCAACGGACAGTTCTTTCCTCCTTTGGTTTCCTGTGCCAATGCCGACAACGACACAAATATGCTGAGTGCTGTGATTATTAAAATTTTCGTTCTCATTTTGTTTATCTTTTTTGTTCTGTTTCGTTATTTTTTCTTTTCTTCTCTTTTTGTCTGCATCTGCGACACTGTCAGGTCCTGCGGACACTTCGAGAGCCTCAGTGCCTCGCACTGACAGGTCTTGTTGCGCTACTGACAGGCCTTTTTGCGTTACTGACAGGCCTTGCTGCATCAAGGTGACTGAGCGGAGGTCCCTGAGCGGAGCCGAAGGGCCGACCTCCCTACTCCTCCGTCATCTCATACTCTAAATAATACTGCGACAAATAATCTTCAACATAAGCCAAATCTTCGTCACTGTTTATTATCTCTGCCGAAGCCCATGCTGTTTCGCTTTCATCCTCATTTAAATATTCATATAATGTTATATCATCACTGCTAATTTCGGAAATTAAATCATCAACTTCATAAGCTACTTCTTCTGTTTGAGTTTTTACAGGAGGCACAGGTTTGTCAACAACAATTGACAGGACGGTTTTTAATCCATAACCCAATACAATTATTGACGCAGCCATATAAATGTATGGCTTAAATATCTGGTACAGAGATACTTTCTTCGCCGGATTTTCTGTTTTTATTCGTTCGGCAATGTTTTTTTCAAGGTTCTCGAAATAATCATCTGGAACTTTAAAAGCATTTTTCTTTTCTATGTCGTCGAGGTTTTTCATATCACTTTTTTTAGACAATAGTTTTTTCTCATGGTTTAATCCTCGTTAATATATTTTTCAATTTTTCCCACAGCATGATGATACGAAGCTTTAAGTCCACCAACCGAAGTCCCCAGAATTTCGGAAATTTCTTCGTACTTTAAATCATCATAATATTTCATATTAAACACCAATCTTTGTTTTTCGGGTAATTTCAGAATTGCTTTTTGAAGTTTTGTTTGTAAAGCATCACCATCAAAATATTTATCACTTTCTATTTTATCGGCAAGAGTATCTTCATAGCTAAGTGCCGAAAACACAAATTGTCGTTTCTTTTTGTCGAGAAAGTTTAGAGTTGTATTTGTTGCAATTTTGTAGATCCAAGTATAGATTGACGACTCAGATCTAAAACTGTCGATTTTTGTGTAAGCTTTAATAAGAGTATCCTGTAAAATATCATCTGCATCCTGATGGTCGATTACCATTCGGCGAATATGATAGTAGAGTTGCTTAGAATATTGTGCGACAATAATTCCGAATCCCTCATGTAGAGTATCGGGATTCGAAATCAGAGTTAAAATGTCATTATCGCTGGTATTCTGCATTTATATTATTTCCTTTTCAGCACTTTTTCTACAGCTTTAACTATGTTAGCCGTGGTTAGTCCGTACTTTTCCATTAGCTGATCGGGAGTGCCGCTTTCGCCAAAAGTATCGTTAACAGAAACTGACTCGACAGGAACTGGGAAATTCATTGCAGTTACCTGAGCAGCAGTATCGGTTAGGCCTCCGTTAAGCATGTGTTCTTCGGCACAAACCAAAGCTTTTGTTTTCTTCACAGAGTCTAAGACAGCTTTTGCATCAAAAGGTTTAATTGTATGTATGTTAAATAATTCGGCACTTATTCCGGTAGCAGCCAAACTTTCTATTGCTTCAATAGCTTTCCAAACCATGTAACCAGTTGCCAAAATTGTAACATCTGAACCATCATAAAGCTTTTGAGCTTTGCCAATCTCGAATTTTTCGTTTGGATCGGTAAAGTTTGGAACTGTAGGGCGACCAAATCTAAGATAAACAGGGCCTTCATAATCAGCGATTGCAATTGTAGCTGCTTTTGTTTGATTGTAATCGCAAGGAACGATTACTGTCATGTTCGGTAGCATCTTCATTAAACCGATATCTTCCAGAATCTGGTGTGTAGCTCCATCTTCGCCTAATGTTAAGCCTGCATGCGAAGCGCAAATCTTTACGTTTTTGTTTGAGTATGCAACCGACTGACGAATTTGATCATAAACTCTGCCGGTAGCAAATCCTGCAAATGTGCCTGCAAACGGAATTTTACCACCAATGGTAAGTCCTGCTGCTACACCAATCATATTGGCCTCAGCAATTCCCGCCTGAAAAAATCTTTCGGGATGCTCTTTCTGAAAATCGTTCATCTTAAGCGATCCGGTAAGGTCGGCACATAATGCAACTATTTTGTCATTTGTTTTTGCAGCTTCGGAAAGTCCAGCTCCAAAGCCCGATCTGGTATCTTTTTTTTCTGTAAAAGTGTATTTACTCATCTTTATTTGTTTTATAAATTTTTTAC
>JAQVGK010000433.1 GCA_028696755.1 Bacteroidales bacterium
AACAGGAATATATCTCGGGCTCGAAGAGGATGAAAATGGATTCTCGGTAAGATGCGTTAAAACACCAATCACTACTCCAGAGGTTGTTACAGGTTCTACAACAGATATCTCTATCAGCACAGCAATTATTCACGGCAATATAACTCACGACAGTTGGGTTGACATTACTGCAAAAGGTATAGTATGGAACAGTACTGGCAATCCTGATCTTGATAATAATGAAGGCTTTACTAATGAAGGCGAAGGAATTGGCGAGATTGTATCCATTATTTATAATCTTGAACCCGATACCGAATATTATGTAAAAACTTATGCAACAAACGAGGCTGGTACAGCTTATGGAGAAGAAATTTCATTTACAACATTAAGTCCTATTTTTATCGAAGGACCTGGAACTAGTGATGCCGAAGGGAATACTTATAGAACTGTAATAATTAATGGACAAGAGTGGATGGCTGAAAATCTTAAATCTACCGCATTCCAGATGGCCAAAACAGAAAATGAAGAAGATTCAGAAAACCAATCTTTTGCGAAAGACACCGTCTTTAACGGATCATTATATGGCAGAACCTATGCAGCCTTCGAACTTATGCAAATGGGAAGATGTCCATCGGGTTGGGAGTTTGCTACCGAAGAAGATTGGCAACAATTAGAAGTTTATTTAGGTATGACACCAGAAGATGCGAATACCATGGGCTGGAGAGGCACTACCGAAGGTGGCAAAATTAAAGAGCCAGGATTTCAGACATGGAATTCGCCAAATACAGGAGCAACAAATGAAACCGGTTTAAATATCAAAGCAGGTGGATTTTTTGATGAGTTTAGCGAATTTAGCGGAGAAGGAACAACAGTTAGATTCTGGACATCTGGTAATGACACTCTGGAACCTTACTTTTTCTATGCTCGTGAGTTAAGTTATGACCATGCTGGTATTAACAGGATAGTTTCTCCTCCCGAAAGTAATTACTATGTAAGGTGTGTTAAACCACAAGGCTTACCAATAGTATACACAAAACCTTTAATTGTAAACGAGTATTTCGAACACTATTCTGGCGGGATTATATATTCGGATGGAGGAGAACCTATTACAAATAAAGGCGTGTTGTGGTCGTACAGTCCAGGCCCAGATTTGTCGAATGCCTATGGCTTTACTGATGAAGGTTCGGGTTCGGATGAATATGTGAGCGAAATGTATGAAATAAATCCAGGAGAAACATATTATATGAGAGCTTATGCTACCAACATGTATGGCACAGCCTATGGCAACACAATACAGTTTACTGGTTCGGCTTCGGTTCAACAAATGCTCGATTATGGAATTAGACCATTGGCTATTTACAATATGGGCTATCCTTTGGATTCACTTTATGGTAAAATATTCGACGAAGGCATTATCATAAGTTTGGATATTGAAGATGGAGGTGGATTATTATGTTCAATGTCCGATATCGGAGAAGCTGAATGGGGATGCATGGGATTTCCTACTGGAGCTACAGCTGTGTCTTACGGAACAGGTAAGTATAACACTGCTCAAATAATGGAAAACTGTCTAACATCAATGATTGCAGCTTCTGAGTGCAGATATTACAATAGCGGTTGGTTTACCGATTGGTATTTACCTTCGCAAGACGAGATGTTAATGATTTTCGCCCGAAGCGAATATATTACAAATTTAAGCACAGACTCATACTGGACATCATCCGAATCAATAACAAACCCCGAAAATCTCGCAATAGGCGTTCAACAAGGAAGCATTATCGAATCCGACAAATCGTATATTTATTGGTTACGTCCAGTTCGTCATTTTGAATGTGAGCCAGTTTTCGATACTGAATCAAACTACTATCCTGTTGTAAGAATTGGCACTCAAAGCTGGATGGGCGAGAACCTTAAAACTATGTATTTCTCTAATGGAGACCCAATAGACTATGCAGCAAATTCTACCGACTGGACATTAAATTCAGCTAGTCCCGTTGTTACATTCCCGCAAGACGATTTTTGGACAGGGCAAACTTATGGAAATTTATACAACTACAACGCAGTGTTTGATCCTAGAAATATTTGTCCAATTGGATGGCGCGTTCCTACTGATGCCGATTGGGATATTCTTGTAAACTTCTTAGGAGGAGAGCCAATTGCAGGTGGTAAACTTAAAAACGAAGGAACAGGAGTATGGATGTCGCCCAATGAAGGAGCAACTAATCTAAGTGGATTCAATGCATTACCAACAGGATTAAGAAATGATTCTGATGGAAACTTCGAGTATTTTGGCGAAAGAGCTTATTTTTGGTCATCTACTGCTCAATCCGCTCTTAGTACTTGGAGTCGTTCACTGTATTACAACAATACTATGGTTACCCGAAGCACGTCAAATAATACAGTTGGATACAATGTGAGGTGTATAAAATAGTTTAATTGCTAATCTAGAGTTAGTAAATAATCTTTTCGAAAACATAAAAAAATTATGGGAAATCCAAAAACTATCTACCTTGAAAGTGTGTTGCCACAGCAGTATTTTCAACTAATGGATAAAGAGGACTATAAAGCTCATTATCAGGCAATTAAGAGAATTACAAAAATCAAGAATCGAGAAAAGACTTATCATTTTAAAGGAGATATCGAAGATTTTTATGTGCACAGATATAGTCGCGAGAAATTACAATCTACATTACTTAAAGTGTCGGCAAGAGTAAAGGGAAATCATGCAATTTATCGTGTTTTTGCAAATAGAGAGGAAGATTTTATTTTATCGGCAATTTACAAAAGCCTCGATTTTAGCAGTCGCGCAAACGAATTTAAAGCGCCTAAAAATGACGGCATAAAAAAGATATTTACTGATGAGAATGAAAAAATAATAAAAAATATTGACATCAATATTGAAGGAAACTCAAAAACAATTCGGATAGAATGCATAAACATTTCTTTCAACACTCTAATCTCAAATCTTTTAGAGACAATCGAAAAACACGGATATTTTTTCAGTTTTTTCACCATTTCTCAAATCAGAAAACCTTTTAAAAGAGCAGATAAATACTATTGCATCGAAGTTGAACTAAACAATATTATCTCAGAAGACAAAGCATTATCACTAAGCCAAGACTTTGAACGCTATATTCAAACCAGCATCAAGGCAATGAGCATTTTCGACATGGTCGGCCCTTCAATGGTCGGTCCGTCGAGTTCGCATACTGCCGGAGCGAATAGAATTGGACAGATAGCTCGAAATATAATTCTTGCAGTTGTCGAAAGAGGTGAAGAAATAAAAAATGTTGAGGTAAAACTTCTGGGATCTTTCCGAGACACAGGTGTTGGACATAAAACCCCATCGGCTCTTGGAGGCGGACTTTGTGGATTTGGGACAGATCATCCCGAAATGATTGCGCATGGAGAACCAGATTATTTAAAATCTAACGGGATAAAATTCGGAGAATGTACTGCAGAATTTATTGGCTACACAAAAGGAAATCCCGCTGACGATTTAAAATATCTGTCGCAACGTAATAATAATATCGCCGAAATTCATTTCTCAACCAATACTTCAAATTATTTTATCACAGGCTTTTCGATAGGTGCTGGGAATGTGGAAATCAGATTTTTTAATACTGAGCTTTCGA
>JAQVGK010000434.1 GCA_028696755.1 Bacteroidales bacterium
ATTTAAAGATTTATTAATTCTCGTTTTTGATAGTGATGTTCCAATATTGTAAAATCCAACAATCTTTTGCATAATGTTTTTTCAATTTTTAATCGCTATCTGTCGAAATAATTTTCATGGGTAAGTTGATATAACCTTTGAGGTTTTTTAATTTTGATGAACGTGAAATAAAATCAACTTCGATAAGGTTCTGGTACCCAAAAACAATTGAATCATTAAAATCTAAAATGATAATATCAAAAAAGTACTTTGATTCATTAAATGTATTAGCATCTATTTTTATTTTAATGTTCTTATGAGATAAGTGGTCATTTTTTACAATACTTAATGTCTGTGAAACAATTACTGTGTCGTATTTATCTTTAATCAGTAGAGCCATTGTGAGATCTTTATCGCTCAAATAATTTGATTCAATTTCGACAACAAATTCATCTTCACAACAAAATATGTTGTCATTTTTATTTAGTTTATTTAACCTAACGAGTGTTAGATCGAAAATAGCTTTTGTAGTTTTGCTAACAAGATTCTTTTTAGATAATAAAATCTGTTCATCCATTAGGCTTGCTGATGTTTCTATGTTTTTTTTAGGAATAGAATTTTGCGAGCTAAAATATCTTTTATATTCTAAAACTACAACGCTTGGTTCTGCAAATAAAAGTACAGAACCTTTATTTAACAGAATGAATTTATCAGAAATTCCTACAATTGTAATGGGTGAATGTGTAACAATGCAAATACAGGCTCCTATGTTTTTTAATCTCTCAATTTCTGATAATGCTTTATCCTGAAAAAATGCATCCCCAACACTCAAAATCTCATCAAACAAATAAATATCTGCTTCGATATTAATAATTATCGAAAAGGCTAATCTCATGTACATTCCTGATGAATAGTGCTTTACTTCGGTGTTTATAAAGTCGGGAAAGCCAAACATTTCGATAATCCGGTCAAGTTTCGAAAGAATATGTTTCTTAGAAAGTCCATAAAGTTGTCCCGACAAAAATATATTTTCATACCCCGACAACTCTGGCTGAAAGCCAATACCTATTTCTAATATCGATGCTACCTTACCAAAAATTTCTACACTTCCACTTGTTGGGGGGGTGACTTCTGCTAAAATCTTTAATAAAGTGCTTTTGCCGGCTCCGTTTGGTCCAATAATTCCAATTACTTCGCCTTTGTTTATTTCGAGATTTATGTCTTTAAGTGCATAAAACGATTGACCTGATTTATTTGGCTTAAACTTGTCGAAAAATCCCGACTGCGAAGAATCCTTTTTGTAGTATTCTTTGCTTAATCCCTTTATTATTATGGCTTTCCCGTTATTCATAACAAGTCGGTTATTTGTTTTTCGATTCGTTTGTAAACCATAACTGCGGATATGAAAAGTACTGCAATTATTCCAAATCCAATTAAATAACCTGTCTCGGGAAGACTCGAGCCAAATAAAATTGCTCTGAAGTATTCAATTACTCCTGCTACAGGATTCAAATAGAGAATGAATTTAAAATTATCAGGTACTATTGTTCCTGGGTAAAATACTGGTGTAACAAAAATCAAAAAATTAGTAATCTGAATAATAATCTGGCTCAAATCGCGGATGTAAAGGGATAATATACTTGTCCATAATCCAAGTGCTAGCCCACAAATTATTAAAACAACAACTACTAATGGAATTGCCAACCACGAAATGGATAAACTTACTCCAAAAATTAGGAATATCGCTGTGAAAACTAAAAACCCGCTTCCAAAGTCAATCAATCCAGGTAGAACTTTGGCAAGGGTAAGATTTATTCGTGGGAAATATAATTTGTTGATTAGATGTTCTGAGTTTGTTAATGCACCACTGCTGTTTCCAACCAAATATGAGAAAAACTGCCAAACAATTATTCCGGGCATTGCAAAAACTGGATATGGTATGTCTCCAGTGTCAATTTTTATTGCAATTCCAAAAATTAGCCAATAAACTGCAAGACCTATCAATGTTTGAATCACACTAAGAAAAATCCCCGTAATGGTGCGAGCATATTTGTTCTTTATTTCTCCAACAGCTAACGAATGAGAAAAATAGCGATAATCCCATATCAGTCTCAGATAGGAGTGAAGACTCGATTTATTCTTTGGGGTTATCAGCTTATATTCCATAAATTTCTAAAGTTGCTTTTTGTACCAATCCAAGTAATTCTTTATGCCTTCGCTAATGTTGATGTTTGGTTCAAAACTCATCAATCTTTTTGCCTTAGCATTATTTGCCCAAGTAATATCCGATTCTCCTTTTATAGAATCGACAAATTCGATATTTACCTTTTGTTTGGTCTCATTTTCAAATAATGAAATAATGTCCGTGAGTTTTATCGGATTTCCATTTCCAAGATTAAATGTTTCGAATTTAGAATTTTTGTAATCAACTGCTTTCATTATGCCTGCGATTATATCGTCAACATAAGTGTAGTCGCGAGAAGTACTTCCATCTCCAAAAATTCTTAGTTTTTCATTTCTGTAGATGCTACCAGCAATTTTATTCATTACCAAGTCAGGACGTAATCTTGGCCCATAAACCGAGAAAAATCGAAGTGATATGAAATTCAAATCATATTTTTCCGAAAATTCTTTGCCTGTCTTTTCCGAGAATAACTTGGTTTGTGCATAAGGGCTAATCGGCTGCAAATCTTTATATTCTTCGTTAAATGGGGCTGGAGCATTGCCATAAATACTTGAAGATGAAGCAAAAACAAACTGTTTAATATTTTTTTCAATAGCTAATTGAAGAATACTTTTTGTTCCAACAACATTACTTTCTTCGTATCCAACTGGATTCTCTAACGAATACCTCACCCCAGCTTTTGCAGCCAAGTGTATTATCGCATCAAATTCGCCAACAAGTTGATTTGCAATTCTATCAGTGTTTTTAATATCTTCTTCAATCAATCTGTAATGCGGATGAGTGAGTGCTTGTTGAATATTATGGCGCTTTATCTTGGGATCATAATAATCATCAAAATTGTCGATGCAAACAACTTCATTCCCTGTTGTTAGAAGATAATCGCATAGATTACTCCCAATAAAACCTGCTCCACCTGTTACAATTATCCTCTTACTCACAATACTAATGTTGATTAAGGCAAAATTAGTAAAAATTTTGAGAAGTAAAAAAAAAGTGACAAGGATGAATTTGCCCTACGAATTGCAATCTAGAAATTCGTTAATAATCTCTTATGTGCGTTAAAATGTTCTGTAAGCAGAATAAAAAAGACTAAAACTGTTCTGAGAAAAATAAAAAAAATACAAAAAATGTTGTAAAAATAGAATAAAAGCCTTATTTTTGTAAAAATATAAAAGGGTGAATAGTATGGTCAGCATCGAAAGGCTAAAAAAGATAATAATTGAAAGTCGCGACTATGTGCAGTCTCTGTCTTTTAAGGATAGAAGTTTTGAATTTGAGAAAAATGCAAATTATGTGTTTGTAGGAATGCGTCGAGCTGGCAAAACATTCTTGATTTATAATTTAATCAAAGAGAGAGCTAGAGAAGATTTTCTATATATTAATTTTGAGGACGAGAGGTTGATGGAATTTGAAGTCGCTGACTTTGATCTTTTACTTGAAGCTTATG
>JAQVGK010000435.1 GCA_028696755.1 Bacteroidales bacterium
TCTTCCGATCTCTTTACCTTGTAGCAACATTCTGGTAATCTCATCATAGAATTTTTTATCCTTTACATATTGCTCAATCTGGAACTCGATTAAATGTCCTACTGGATAGTTTGCAAGATATAGTGGAGAAGTAATCATGTGCGAATAAATTGCAAGAATAGGAGAGTCTTTCACTCCAAATACAGGAGCATAATACTTGTTCCAAACTTCAATTGCAATTCTAACTACTGCTTCTTTAAGTTCTTTTGGATCAGCATCCGGGTTTTCGTACATCCATTGCCAAACGTACATATCAACCAAGGATACACCCATAATTTCGTATGCCATCCAGCAATTGTCGAGAGCTGCTAAGGCTTCTGCTTCTTCGGCATTTGTTGGGTTTCCACGTCCTAAAAGCTTTAAATCGTTCGACTGGAAAAGGAATGCACATGCTTCGGTGAATGCAGTGTTTGGAACACCACAAAGCATGTAGTAATCCATGTCGTACAAAGTTATTGTTTGTTCAACATTGTGACCAAGTTCGTGAATAGCAATGTTGTAACCTTTGTAATCCATTCCATTTTCGCCAACTCTGGTTCTAAGATGAGCAACATCTCCTTTCATTTGAGCCCCCCATGCATGACCAGCACCACGTGCAGGATCGACACTAATTTTTGTAGCAATGTAATTTGCTTTGTCTCTACTCCAACCAAGATCAACTAAGATTCTTGGGATATCTCGTTCAAATGCATCGGGATTTAGGTATTTCCTGCGTGTAATAGCGTTAAGTTCTTCTTCATTAATATTTGTTCTGGCTTTAAATCCATCATACCAAATGTCGTATGGTTGAAGTTCGCGACCAAGTCTCTTTTCGATTAGTTTAGCTACATCTTTAACCTCGGGCGAAGTAATAAAGCTGATAAATAAATCTTCGATTTCTTTACGAGTAAGCTCCATCGATTGGTCATAAGCCCTTTCGATATATGTTGGATAAACTGGATTATATGGGTCCATTGCACTTTGTGATTTGAATGTGTGCAATAAGTGTTCGTATCTGGTATATGGTTCGGGAGTAAAACTTACTTCTTTACCATCTTTATACACTTTATTAGCAATAGGATCCCAGTTATAGTCACCATTATTAATCACTTCTTGTGGAATTTCTTGGTTAACAATACGAAGCATAACATTATAAATCATTTTTTGCTTTTCGGCTCCACCTTCCTTGTTATAGTTCGATTTAAGTTCGTCGCGTAATCCCCAGTGTGTAATTAGAACCATATCTTCGGGGAAAAATGTCTTCTGACTGCTATTTACAAGTTTACCCATGTAAATGTTGTAATCAGCAATGTAAGTATCGGCATTTGTTGTTGCTGTAGCTGCGTTTTGCAATAGTTCAGCAGGAATGCGTGAGATAAATACGTCGCCCATCCTGGCGTAAGCCCAGTCGAGTCTCGACCATTTGTGGGCATGTTCGGATTTTTCTTTTAAAGAATACGATGGAAAATTTAATGCAACATAAAATGCTAGTTTGTTTGCGAACAAATCTTCGGTAAGATGCGAAGCTGGCGAATATGCCCCCATAATATTATCAACAAAATGAACTTCACCCATGTCGAGATGGAGAGGTTCCATTAATTTAACCGACATCTTGTTGTAATATCCGAAAAGTACTTCAAAATTTGCTTCTAATTTACCGTAAGCAATTTTTAACTCATTAGTGTCAGAAATAAAATTCTCTGTACAGAATGCTTCAAAAACTTTAAGGTCACCATCTTTCTCTTGCCACAGTTGAGCAACTTGTTTTACGCCTTTTTCAATTCGGAATGCTTCTTTGTCGGTGTGAATTTCTTTGATTTTGCGAATAGTCTCGTTTATTTCATCTTCAGAAATTTTAAACTCAGACTTCTTATCTTCTACAGTTACAGGCTTGTCATTTTTACATGAAGTTGCCAGTACAAGTGTAGCGATAATTAAAGAACAGACAACAGTTTTCATATTTAGTTAGTTTTGGTTGTAATTATTAAAATGCCCGATGGTTAAGTCGGGCATCATTTATTTTTAATATAATTTGTTTATCAATTCATCATCAGCAATAAAAGGAACAGTAACTTTCATTTCGGGATAAGCTTCCATAGCACGCTTAATAGCGAATACAGCCCCCTCATTTCTTGCCCAGCTTCTCCTGCTGATACCATTGTTTACATCCCACAAAAGCATCATTTTTAATCTTCGTTCCGAATCGGCACTACCATCGAGTACCATTCCGAATCCACCGTTAATAACTTCGCCCCAACCGACACCACCACCGTTGTGGATAGATACCCAAGTTGCGCCGCGGAACGAATCGCCGATTACATTATGAATGGCCATGTCGGCAGTAAATCTGCTACCATCGTAAATGTTTGATGTCTCACGGAAAGGAGAATCAGTTCCAGATACGTCGTGATGATCTCGTCCCAGAACAACAGGTTGTTTTAATCTGCCATCACGGATTGCATCGTTAAAGGCTTTTGCGATTTTTATTCGACCTTCGGCATCAGCGTATAAAATTCTGGCTTGCGAACCAACAACTAGTTTATTCGCTTTTGCTTCCTTTATCCATTTAATATTGTCGCGCATTTGCTGAGTAATTTCAACTGGAGCTGTTGCAGCAATTTCTTCCAATACTTGCATTGCCAGATTATCTGTTAGTTCAAGTTCGGCAGGATCGCTAGAAGTGCATACCCAACGGAAAGGACCAAAGCCATAGTCGAAACACATTGGACCCATAATATCCTGAACATAAGAAGGATATCTGAAATCTATTCCGTTTGTAGCCATAATATCTGCTCCAGCACGCGAACTTTCGAGTAAGAAGGCATTTCCATAATCAAAGAAATACATTCCGTTGGCAGTTAGTTTATTGATTGCATTTACCTGTCGCTTTAATGACTCATAAACAGCCAGTTTAAATTTTTCAGGATCTTTAGCCATCATTTCGTTAGATTCATCGTAAGAATATCCAACAGGGTAATATCCTCCTGCCCATGGATTATGAAGAGAAGTCTGATCGCTTCCTAGATCAACTTTGATATTTCTTTCGGCAAGTCGTTCCCACAAATCAACAATATTTCCGAGATATGCAATTGAGTGTGGCTGTTTCTTTTTCTGGTATTCAATTGCAGTATCAATTGTTTGGTCGGTGTCTTCGATAATCTCATCAACCCAGCCTTGCTCATGTCGTTTGTAAGCTGCTTTTGGATTGACTTCGGCACAAATTGTTACAACTCCTGCAATATTTCCAGCTTTTGGTTGAGCGCCACTCATTCCACCTAGACCAGATGTGATAAATAATCTGCCTTCGGGGCCTTCGTTGTTTTTGCTAATTTTACGACTTGCATTTAGAACAGTAATTGTTGTTCCATGCACAATACCTTGTGGACCTATATACATATACGAACCAGCTGTCATCTGACCGTATTGTGTTACTCCAAGGGCGTTGAATTTTTCCCAGTCGTCGGGTTTAGAGTAATTAGGAATCATCATTCCATTAGTAACAACACATCTTGGAGCATCTTTATGCGAAGGATATAATCCCATTGGATGACCCGAATACATAACAAGTGTTTGTTCGTCTG
>JAQVGK010000436.1 GCA_028696755.1 Bacteroidales bacterium
TTATTTCATACAAGTTTTAACGTAACAAATGCATTCCTTCAAATCTGGTTTGTGAAATACATCGAGAAAGTTGTTACTTTTATTGTTCGCAAGAAAAAAGAAGAAGAAGAAGAGTTTGGTCTGAAATTTATTCATACTGGAATGCTCTCTACCTCCGAACTATCTATTTTGCAGGCACGTAAAGAAATTAACGACTATGCAAAAAAGGCAAATAAAATGTTTAATCAAGTGAAAAAGCAATTTGCCGAAACCGACGAGAAGAAATGTAAAAAAATTGCCGAGAAAATCTCTAAGAACGAAATTGCAATGGATCAGTTCGAGGCTGATATTGCAAACTATCTCACAAAAATTTCTGAAGGAGAACTTAGTATTCAGGGAGCTCGACGTGTTCGTACTTTGCTTAAGATAAGCGATAATATCGAGAGTTTGGCAGACGGTAGCTATAACTTGTCACAAGCCTTGGTTCGTAAAACCAAGAAAAAATTGTGGTTTACTCCTGAACAAAGAAATGATATCATAGAAATGTTTAAACTTATTGATAAGGGATTTGAACTTACTATGGATGTGTTCGGACACGAGGATGATAAAATCGATCTAACTGTAGCAAAGGAAAACGAAGCCAAGATTAATGAATTAAGAAATGCTTTAAGAAAGCAAAATGCAATTAATCTCGAAGAAAATAAATATACCTACCAAGCAAGTGTAATTTATATGGATTTAATTAACATCTGCGAAACTATTGGAGACCATCTGATGAATATAAACGAAGCAATTCTGTACAAACGTCAGGAGCTTGAAAGTGGACATGGTCACTAAACAACAATATCTTTAAACAAAAAAACCAGCTTTGACTGGTTTTTTTTGTTTATAGTACTTTGGAATGTATTTCTACTGTCTTATTATTCTCGCAACATAGGTGTTTTGTTCTGTTCTTATTTTAGCAAAGTAAACGCCTGCTGCAAAATCTGAGATATCAATAAAGCAGACTTCGTTTTTGCTTATTAATTCCTTTCCGTTGATGTCGCAAATTGAAATATTTGTAATAACTTGATTTTTAACATCAAAATTAAATATTCCATCCGACGGATTTGGATAAACCGATAATTCGTTGTTAGTATAGTCGCTCATACCAACCCAAAGAAGTACATTTATATAAACTGTTTTTTCGGTAGTGTTATAATTATCAGCATCGGTAGGAGTGAAGCTGCAAGTTAATTCTTGATTGTCGCCAACTGATAAAAACTCACCAAAATCTGGATTATAGGTAAAACTTCCTTCAACATCCGCTGTAGCATTAAGTTGTGTGGCAGATAAAGCCTCGTTGTTGTAGATGTCGGCTGGATTTTCCCACGAAATTATTGGTGTAGCTTTTAAAATTTCGAAGTCTGCTGGAATGTAAACCAAATCGTAGTTTGATGTTAAAGCTAAGTTGCCTATGGTAATTTCGTACAATCCTGCATTTTCGCCAGCTTCGCGCGAAAGAGCACCGGTAAAAGTATCGCCACCAACAAGAGTTCCAGTAACATCATAAGTGAATATTGCAGGATCCGCATCTCCATAAATTTTGTTCTGCCCAGCATCGGCAGTAACAGTAATTGGACGAGCAACAATTTCAAAATCATCACCAACATACGACATGTTGTAGTTTGAGTTTAGTGCCAATGAACCCTGAGAAATTTCATAGAGCCCCAAATCTTCGCCAGCCTCGCGGGTTAAACTGCCAGTAAAATTGTCCCAAGAAGCTATAGGAGAATTCGTGTGATATGTTAGTTCAGGATCTTCATCTCCATAGTTCTTAAATTGATTTTCATCTGCACTTACAACAATGTTTTTGATAAGAATCTGAAAATTAGCAGGCACAAAACTAAAGTTGTAATTCGGACCTGGATTTAGCGATCCCTGATTGATTGCATAAGTTCCGATGTTTTCCCCTTCTGTCCGCGATAAAGCACCAGTAAAGCTATCTCCATATACAAGTGGAACATTTGTGGTATAGGTAAATATCGGGTCATCATTTCCATAGATTTTATTTTGTCCTGCATCCACAATAATTGTAATTGATGCTGGTGTTATTGTGAAAATATCTGAAATATAAGTTAACTGATAATTATTACTTAAAGTTAAATTTCCTTGGTGAATGGTGTATTCTCCCACATCTTCGCCAAGATACCTTTTTATTGTTCCGTTAAAAGCATCTGTTCCAACCAAATTTCCAGAAGTAACTGAGTAGGTATAAGCTGGTGGGTTTTCCGTTCCATACATTTTTGTCTGCCCTGGGTCGGCAGTTACAGTTATTGGTCGTTTTGTGATTTCAAAATAATCGGAGATAAAGCTTAAAGAATAGTTTGAGTTTAAACTTAATGATCCTTGAGTTATCTGATATTCGCCGATATTTTCTCCTGAAACTCGTGAAAGTGCTCCACCAAAGTTATCGCCAGGAGCAAGTGTTCCAAAATAACTATAGGTATATGGTAATGGATTTGGATCTCCGTAAACTTTTGTTTGGGCTGGATCTGCGATTACAACTATCATCATTGTTCGAATCTCAAAATCTTGTGGAAACAGTATCAGATTATAGTTTGGACCAGCATCTAAAGTTCCAAGATTAATATCATAGAACCCAATATTTTCACCTGGCTGACGGCTTAATTCTCCAGTAATCTCATCTCCATTAACGAGTGTGCCAGATAGCCAAAATGTTAAAACAGGATCTTCTTGTCCGTATGACTTATACTGATTTTCGTATACCATGATGTTTAAATCTCTTTGAGTAATTTCAAAAACATCTGATATAAAAGTTATGGTGTAATTGTTACCAAGACTTAAAGTACCTAAAGTGAGGTTGTATAATCCTATGTCTTCGCCAGGTTCTCTACTTAAACTTCCTGTAAATGTATTTCCAGCTAATGGGAATTCGGAGAATGAGTATGTGAAGATTGGGTCAAACATGCCGTATTGTTTACTCTGGTCTGGATTTGCAGTTACTGTAATATTGCGAGGTGTGATTTCAAAGTTATCCGACTCATAGATTAACTCATAGTTTGTTCCCAGACTAAGAGTTCCAATTAAAATCTCATATAATCCTACGTTTTCACCTGCCACACGGTTAAGTTCTCCCGAGAAAGAATCTGTTCCTACTAAGCTGCCCGAAGTAATTGAATATGTATATTCGGATGGGTCGAGAGTCCAATATAGTTTTGACTGGCCAGGAGTGGCAGTAACAACAATTGTTTTAGGATTAATTGTGAGATATGCTGAATTGTAAATAATTGAGTAATTATCTCCAGCGGTAAGTGAACCTTGCTGTATCTCGTATGTTTGTCCAGTGTTTTCTCCTGGTTCACGAGTTAATTCTCCGCTAAAACTATCGCCCGAAATTAGTTCTGGAATCCAAGTATAGGTAAACTCGGGATCAGATTCGCCATATATTTTTGTTTTGTTTTCGGCATTAACGGTTATTTGCTTTGGATGTACAATTAACTGTTGACCAACTTCTGGAGCCACATCAAATAAATCGTTTCCACTTTGATTTGCTAAGATATAGCATGTGCCAGCACCAATAATAACAACAGTTGTACCGTTTAGTCCAGTGC
>JAQVGK010000437.1 GCA_028696755.1 Bacteroidales bacterium
CGGTTACCAAGCAACGAGCCAATGCTACCCTTTGCTTCTCACCACCCGAAAGCTTTTCGATATTTCTATCTTTAAGAATTATCGCTCCAGTAAAATTTAGATATTCTTCGGTTTTTGTTTTGATTTTCGCTTTATCGCATTTTCTCATTTTTAAAGGAAAAGCAACATTATCGTAAACACTGAGATGAGGAAATAATGCAAGATCCTGAAAAAGATAAGACACTCCTCGGTTTTGTGGTGGTAAAGATGTCGTTTCATTGTCCGAAACAAACACAGAACCTGATTCAGGTTTAATAAAACCGGCAATTATATTTAGCAACAAGGTTTTGCCCGAACCCGACGGACCAACAATTACGTGATATGATCCTTTTTCAGCCTTTAAACTCACATTTTCGAGTTTAAAATTACGAAAACCAAGATTTATCCGTTTAAGTTCAATCATTTGCTTTTCTCCTTTTGTTTGTGAGTAAATAAAATGTAAGAAAAACACTGAGGCAGATTATGACAAAAATTACTGCAACTGGCCTAGCATATGCTAAACCGTATGACACAAACCTATCGTAAATTAAAATTGGTGTAATTGTCGGAAAATAAGCCAGCATAATTACTGCGCCAAACTCACTTATTCCGCGCGAGAACATAAGTACTAGGCCCGAGTAAACAGAATTTTTTGCGAGAGGAAGCGAAACTTTAAGAAATACCTGCCAGCGCGAAGCACCAAGATTCATTGCAGCCTGTTCGAGTCGTTCGGGCACTTCCGAGAAGCCGTTTACAGCCGAAATAATTAGAAACGGTAAACTTACATACGCCATTGCTACTCCTATTCCGAGAGGGGAATCGATAAAGCTCATTCCGATACTTGCAGCAGCTTTACCAAAAAAAGTATCGCGCGAAACTAGTCCAAGCACAGCAATACCAGCAGCAGAATGAGGAATAACTATCGGAATGTTAATAATTCCGAGCAATAAAGTTTTTAGTTTAAAACTTTTTTTCGCGATAAGCCAAGCCAGCGGAACGGCAAAAACCGAACACACAATAGTAGCAACCACCGAAACCCAAAGCGTTAAGAAAATACTTTTCTGCACCTCCGCCTCGCGAGCCACGCCAAAAACGTCCTTTAAACCCGAAGCAAAAAACATATTAAGCACTGGTGCCACCACAAATAGCAATGCCAAGCCACCAAACAAATAAAGGATGATATGTCGCTTCGAATATTTCATTAATTAATGATGCGAAGATAAGAAAATATTGGGAAATGAGGTGGGGAGTTGGTAGGAATATCTGTTTATGGGCAGTGGTAGTATTCATAATGTTTTGTTGCAGCAGTTATATAACAGATTGCTTGGCTGCGCTAGCAATGACTTCGGTCCTGACCGGGTACGCTCATTGGTAGCGTAGCCAAGCAATCTGTCCTGTATGTAAAATCATCAACACGATGCAGCGAAGCGAGGCTTGTAAATCCGAATGTGCTTGGCGTTATTTGAGGCACTCGGATTAGAAAATCCGAGCGAGCCGAGGGAAATCTGAGCGAACCAAGGGATCACAATTCCTTCTTCAAATAAATCATATCAACAAGCTGAATGTCGTCATCGAACATTGGATGATCGTAATTGTCGGTAAAAAAGTTTTTGATTCGATGGGAGATTTCAAATCCGCAAGATTCGTAAAACGATAAAATTGCAGGTGTTTCACCAGTGCCGACAAGCATAGATTTGTAGTGATTTTTATAAAAATCAGAAATATGATTTATCAGTCGGCGGCCATAGCCTTTGTTCTGAAATTCGGGGTATGTAGCAATATTTTTCAGTTCGCAAGTATCACTACTTATTGGCAGCACAACACAAACAGACTTTAAATCATCGTCGTACAATGCAAACAAATCGCCGTCAGGCAAATATTTGTCAATCATGTTCTCTTGCTCGTCTGCCAATAATAACAAGTCGAGAAACTGCTTTTTATTTTCGTTGATTTTTTGTATTTTTAGCATAGAATTGAGTCCTATTTATAAATTCACTACTCATTTTACAAACCAATTTTTCAAATCCATTTGTTCGTGCAGAATTCTTATCACTTCGATTTCGCTGCTCAAAGTTTGCTGATAAAAAATAATGTGTCTACCAGATTTAACACCTTGTAAACTATCCCGTATTTGCGAATATCTTTTTCCAATTTCAGGCTTAGTTGCAATCTGATTACAAGCAAGTTTAATGTCATGGTAATAATTATCTGCTTGTTTCTCCGACCATTTGTTAAGAGTATAGTGCCAGATTTCATCTAGATCATCAATAGCAGCCTGCCGAAAGATTATTCTAACCATTCTATCTAGTTTCGGATTTTAGTTTGTCCAAATGATCATCAAAATCAAAATCGTCAATTCTCGGACTATTTAATCCTTGCTCAATTGCATTTTTCAGGGCGATTACCTTGTTTTCTTCATTTTCTAACAACCTAAGACCTGCGCGAATCACCTCGCTAACATTCTTATAACGTCCTGCACGAACCTGATTACTCACAAACTGGTCAAAATAATCTCCCAAAGAAATTGATGTATTTTTCATTTTACAATTTTTTAACAAAGTTACCAATTTTTGGTAATTTATGCAAATTTGAATAAATAAATTTTTCTCTTGCTGGCGATAATTTAAGAACATAGCGTCGCACTGAGCTGGAAGTACTCGGGTTACAATCGAAAACGTCCAAAGGTGTTGAGCTCAACGCGATGTCGTGATACGCTAGCTGGCGAACGAAATGGAGTTAAATCCAAGCGAGCTTGAGATGACAGGTCGAACCGCTCAAAATGCATAGTGAACTTGTCGTTCGCTTACTTCGACGCCGCTCAGCACAAGTTGCTCGCTCCAAGTTTTTTTAACGCGAATTAACGAATTAACACGAATTTTTTAAGTTAAAAATCAACATCGTTGATTTTTAACCTAAATTCGTGAAATTCGTGAAATTCGCGTTACGTTTTTAGAAGGCGTCAGCAAAAATACGTGAATTGATTTAGCTTATTGTGTTCGACTTCTTATTGAGTATTCCTTGCAATTTGTTGAACTGCCTGATAATCAGCTGTTTACGAAGTTCTGTCATTGCGAGCGAAGCGAAGCAATCAGTCCTGTGCAGTAGTAGCCCCAACTCGAGGCAGCGAAGTTAAATCCGAAAAAGCCAAAGAATTTAGCTTTTTGCTTTTTGAAAAGCTTTATGCAAAATTTTGAAATATTGCACATTAATCAACACCCCTACCAGCAGCCAAGTACTTTAGACATTCTAGACACTCCAAGTACTTTAGGCACTTCTACGTGTGACAATTCATTAAACAATGGCTGCAGTCGGAGAATTCGCCGCGTAATCGTGCATTGATTAGACCCGAAATTCGCTCGCGTAATGGTGCGATGCTAATTTTTAGAAGAATATCATTTGCAAATGCAAACATAAGAATAAGCTTTGCCTCGCGACTATTTATGCCTCGTTGACGTAAATAAAACATAGCGTTTTCGTCCAATTGACCAACAGTTGCACCATGGATACACTTTACATCGTCGGCATATATTTCGCTCTGTGGTTTGGTGCGCCTCTTTGCTTCG
>JAQVGK010000017.1 GCA_028696755.1 Bacteroidales bacterium
GCAAAATAAGTCATTTAATAATCTTAATGTTTTTCAAGGGAAAATTTACACAAATTATCATAACTATGAGGCTGAGAGCTCTGATACAATGTTGGTTTTTGATAATGGAAATTGGCAAAAGTTTTTGCCCGAGTATAATGACATTGTTTCAATAAATTCGAATTCAGAACGATTGGTGGTATTAACAAAATATTGGGCAAAGATTTTTGACGAAGATGTTAACGAAATTCGCCATATCTGGCGATATAAAATCAACGATGTAGACTATGGCCCAATGCCACAAAATGCTGCCTATGACACAAAAGGGAATCTTTGGATTGCTGATAAAAGATATGGTTTAGTTTATAATCCAGAAGATTGGATTTGCTCATCATATGTTATTAATGGACCCGATCATTATGAAGTGTTCGATTTTGCCGCCATCGAATCGGGTATAATTGCTGTGAAAGGTGGAATGAACTTGTCTTGGGGACCGCTGTGGAATGCAGGAGCTTTTGCGAAATTTTCTAACAATTTATGGTATACTCATACTCAATCAAACACATCAGGTTTGGCTGGAATTTATGACCTAGTTCGTGTTGTAGTAGATCCGAATGACCCAACCCATTTTTTCATGGGTAGTTGGGTAAAAGGCTTGGTCGAATTTAGGAATAATCAGCATTACAAAACTCACAATCCCACCAACAGCACTCTTACTTTTGTTGAGGGAACAATCTACTGTCGTATCGGTGGAATGGCTTTTGACGAAGATGGAAACTTATGGGTAACAAACTCGCTTACCTCTCCACAGATTCATGTGCTTTCGCCCGAAGGTAACTGGACATCAATTGATTATTCTTCATATATCGGTGGAATTAATATTGGCAGATTTATTATTACTGAGGATGATGTAAAATGGGTAATCCTGCCGCAAAGTGTTGGGCTATTTGTTTTTGATGATAATAATACTCCTGCCGATAAATCGGATGATAAAGTGAAAAAACTTTCTGTTATTAATGAAGAAGGCGAAGTAATAAGTAATGATGTTTTTTCAATCGCACAAGATAAAAATGGTTATATCTGGGTCGGAACAAGTAAGGGCGTGGCGGTATATTATAATCCTGAGGATGTTTTTGAAACTGGAAACCTTCAGGCACGACAGATTAAAATTCCGCGTAATGATGGAACCGATAATGCCGACATCTTGCTTGGAAACGATGTAGTTACTTCGATAAACGTTGATGGAGCCGATAAAAAGTGGTTTGGAACTCAAAACGGTGGTGTATATTATACAAGCGCCGATGGTCTTGAGGAAATTCATCATTTTACCAGAGACAACTCTCCACTTTTGTCGAATAACATTCTTTGTACTGCAATAATTCCTAATACTGGCGAAGTATTTTTTGGAACTGCTGCTGGAATAATCTCTTATCGCAGCACTGCAACCGAAGGAGGCGAGGATTACATTGGCGTTTATGCTTTTCCAAACCCTGTAAAGCCTGATTATCGTGGCCCAATTACCATCACCGGACTTGTTGCTGGATCATACGTAAAAATTACCGACATCTCGGGAAATCTTGTAACCGAAATGCGCTCCGAAGGTGGTCAGGCTGTTTGGTACGGCGAAGATCTAAATGGTAATCGTGTTTCTACAGGTGTTTATCTTGTATTCTCAAGTAACGAAACTGGTTCGAAAACCGATATTACAAAAATTTTGTTCATAAACGGAAACGAATGATGAATGGTAAAACCGAAGCTATCGTTTTAAACAAAATTAAGTATAGCGATAATTCGGTTATCGTCAATTTTCTCAGTCGCGATTTTGGCCGCTTTGCAGCGCTTATACGTATCCCAAAAACTTCGAAATCGGGATTAAGTCATGCAATGTTTTTCCCTCTTACGATTCTCGAAACCGAGGTCAAGCTAAAAGATACTCGAACAATACAATCGGTTTTGCATTGTAGCAGAGTCGAAAATACTGATGATATTTTTAGCGACATCAACAAACTCGCTATTGCTCAGTTTATTGCCGAGGTTGCGCTTAAAACAATTCGTGAAGAAGAGTCGAATCCTGCCGTTTACGATTTTTTGCGAGCAACAATTCTAAACTTAAACTCCGCAACCCAAAAATTAAGCGGAATACACATTTGCTTTCTAAAAGATTTTGCTGCCTTATCGGGTTTTGGATTGCATAATAATCATTGCAGCGGAATGCCATTTTTTAATTTACGCGAGGGCATGTTTTTACCTGTTTATACCAGTAGTGCCGAGTCGCTCGACGCCACCGAAAGTATGCTTATGGCGCGCATTTTAACCGCAGATTCTGAAATCGAAATAAACGATTTGAATTACTCCGCAAGAAATATTTTGCTAAAACAAATGCTCGAATACTATAAAATGCACATCCCTGGATTTGGAGAAATAAACTCCCTCAAAGTATTACACGAGGTTTTTACAAGCTAATTAGGTTTAGCTCAGCGAAGCTAAAAAGTCTGGCGTGCCTCAGCTTTGAGGCGACAAGGCGAAGATGTATAATACTCAACCTCCATGGAATTTTGTAATATAAACCGTATCTTTTGAGCCTACTCTTCTTCAAAAATTATTTCCATAGCTACTGCTATGCAAAGAATTTTTTCATCGTTTAGTCTCAAAATCTACTAGTTTCTAAATAAAAAATCACATAGAGGGTGAGTATAATACTTCGAGCCGATGGCAACGAAAAAGATGGGGTGCGCCAGGCTAACTAACACATATACAGAGAATTATAGATTTGCTTTATGCTTCCAAAACATAGTAAATAATGTTTATGTAACTCAAAATATGTGAGTGAAGATTTTTTACTACATAGTCGAAAAAGCTTGCACTTATTATTTTGAATTCACATCTAATTAATTGATGTTTAAAGTGTTAAGTGTTTTTAAGCAGCCCCTAATTAGGACAGATAGCCTTAGCATTAATGAACGCGCTCTTATCAGAATCATTTCTACTAAAAATTGCTTTTGGATCAGATTTTAACTCCTTAAGCGAATCAAAAATATCATATTTGTCATCAGGCGAAAACACTGGTGCATTAACAAGCTTTAAAAACTCACCTGCAAGTTCAATTTTCATATTTCTAAGCACAGTGTGATAAAAACTGTCGTAAGCTTGTTCTTTTACATTTCCAGCAAGCTTATGCTTGTTTGCATTAACAAATCCCACAAAGTCGGAAAACTGATCGTTATTAAGCTGCATATATAAATTCTGAAACTCCAGAATCACACTGCCGTCAGCATTTACTGTCAACTGACCATTCGGTGTATTATAAATCAACTTTTTCATTTTCCAGAATTTTTTTTACCTACTACAATTTTTGTTCCACATATAAGACAACAAAAAAGGTAAAAACGTTACAAGGAAAATGAAAAAAATATCAAATCACAAATCAATGTCGTTTAGTAAAGGCCCTCCCTAATAAATTTTACTGGAATTTACTGGTAAAATTAATCCATCGAAAAATGTTAATGTCACTTCGGCGGGCTCAGTACACCGCCTCTGGACAAAGGAGTGATTCTAGCTGTTGATTGATTTTTACTGACGTTGAAGCCCTAACGGGCTAAGAAGCGGATTTTAATTCCGATTTACAATATACAATGACGTGCAGCAATCGCATTCGCGTTTTTGTCCAGCGGACATAAACGTCAGTAAAAAGCTTAATCCAACAGCACTTTTTGTCCAGCGGACATATACCTAAAAATGCTTAACTAAACGACATTGAATCCCAAATCCCAAACACAGCAGTAATAATTGTAATTTGTAATTTGTAATTTCTTCCATTCCAGCTTTTACTTCATCATCACAATTTCTATTCTTCGGTTTTCCTGAGCTTGCCAGTCTTCTTTTTCTTCTTTCCAGATAGGGTAGAGTTCGCCAAGTGGAACGCTGATAATTCTATTCTCTGCAATTCCGGCTTTTATAAGATATGACTTTACAAAGTTGCAGCGTCTTTCGGATAAGGCTTTATTGTATTCTTCGGTATCGGTTAAGTCGGTATGTCCAAATATTGCAATACTTATCGCTGTGTCGGATTGCATAAAAGAAACCAAACTGTCGATTTTTGGGAGATACTCTTCCATAACAACAGTTCCGTTAAGACTAAACAAAGCAATAACCTGTGGTGCCGACAAAGCTGTTTTATTTGTAATTTTGCCTAAATGTTTTATCCAGTAGGATGAGGTGTCGGCTTCGAATTTATTGAAATCAATATCCTCGTTTAAATACAACTTTTTACCAACTGTGTAAACTTTGCCAGTATTATCATTATAGCTTAATTTGATCCCATTTATTTTTTTAATGTCGGATGATTTGAATTTTACTATGTAATAATTTCTTTTAAGATATGGCAGTTCGTACCACACTCCGCTCACTTCTTTGCTGGACGAAACTGGATAATAATTGCCGCCTGTATATCCAGCCATAGTTTCGAGCAGCTTTGAGTTTACACATTCGCCGAAAGAAATTATATTAATACGCACATTGTCCTTGTTGGCCAGATTTGCCAGTTCCTGTGCGGTTACAGCTTTTTGACCGTAATAAAACATCGAGGAGTTTTCAAAGCCGTCGGTAAATACAATCATTTCTTTTGTTCGATTAGGTTCGTCTTTTAAGCTGCTTAGTCCATCGCTCATCCCTGCATAAAGCGCGGTGGAGCCACCATAGTTCTTAAGTCCTTCAAATTTTATAGAATTCAGAATGATTTGCTTGTTTTGTGTCAAGCCAATTTCGGGAACAACTTTTGAATCGAACCTTACAAGGCTTATGCGGTCGTTATCGCGTTTATTTGAGATAAATGATTTTGTAGCGACTTCCAGATCTTGTATTGTTGATGTCATCGACCCGCTGTAGTCGAGCACAACTGCAATATCACTGTCGTTTTTTTTATCATCGGTATTTTCAACTACACTAAAATCGTTTATGCTATTTGTGCCACCTCCGGTATAAGTTTCGACAAGTCCGTTAAAATATTTGCGCGATTCGCCTGCAGAAATAGTTGGTGGGGCAAGTCCATGAACAAAATTTCCATTTTCGTCAACAACCAGCACAAACAGTTTTATGTACTGAGGGTATTCGCTTAAATCAACTCCAAATATTTCGTAATCGAGTCTTATTCCTTTGGTAATCTGCGTAAAATCCTTTTCGCCAGTGATATATTTTCGTTTTACTAGCTCTACACGTGTTTCGGCAGTATCATTCATCCCGTTAAGGTACGAAAAAAGGGTTACATACTCGGTCTCGGTGGGTTTATACTTAAATTTGCCTGCAAGTGGTTGAAGCTCATCGCTCACCGAAAGTTTTACCGAATCGGCATTTAGCACTTGCCACGATAGCACAGCCTCGTCGCCGGGAAAAACCTTTTCGAGCGACATAAAATACTTGATTTCGGATTTATAAACCTGTATAGTAAAATCTTTAAACTCGAGAACGCCGTTATTACGGTATATAAGCATCGAAAAATCTGTTGTTTTGTTTAGTGGGAAGTTTATTTCGCCACTCACTGGTAAATTGTCGGCAATACCAGCAAGTTTAACCTTTTCACAATTCTTGAACGACCAGCTTATTTGTGCAGGATTGCCAACTGGAATACGTTTCGTAAAATCTAACTTCTCTACATATTTTACCTTAATTTTGATTTTTTTTGTCCGTGAATGTCCAAACTTATTTACTGCTGTAAGTTCGATTGTTGTATCTTTTTGAGTTTTAAGAGGAAATTTGCCTGAAGTCTCAAACGCATCGTCAAAACCTTTTATTAGCACATATTCGGCATTAGCAGCTTCCCAGCTAAATGATGAAGTTTCTTCATCGCTTACATATTCGGGCACAGTAAGTTTTGTAAAACCAGGTTCTAAAACTTCGATGGTTATTTTTTTTGTTTTTGTCTTACTTCCTCTTATTGCTGTAAACTCGTAGGTTGTTGTAACTGTGGGTTTTAATGTCATGCTTCCCGATAGTTCCAAACTCTTACCTCCTGTGGCCGAGGATATTACCCTTTTTGCATCTATTGATGTCCAGAAAATTGTGATTGAATCGCCAATTTGAATAGAAGTTGGTTTTTCGGTGCCAAGATTGATAAACGGATCTTTTCCAGCTTCGGCTGCTACTCCCCAAAATAAAAGCACAGCAAACATACTTGCAAATAGGTAACTTTTCATAATGCGGCAATTAGAAGTGTAAAGATATAACAAATTGATGAAGGGAAATATTATGTAGAATGAAAAAAATAAGGAAGGAAGTCAGAAATCAGAAGGCGGAAAACAGAATCTCGCTCAGCGACACTGACAGGTCTTGTTGACGCGTCAGCTTCTGCCTTCCGCCTTTTTTTTCTATTTTCAATACTCTGTTTTACTTGTCGATAAGCTCCACTTTTTAAAAGCTTCCAAAGCTTGTTCGCGCATCATTGTTTCGGTTTTAAGGTTGCGTTCGGTGTAATGTTTATCAAGTTCGTCGTAGATAAAGTTGTCGCTAAAACCGATATCGTCGGCATCTTTTTTAGTGTTTGCAAAATATAGCTTGTCAATTCTTGCCCAATAGATTGCGCCGAGGCACATTGGACAAGGCTCGCACGACGAATATATTTCGCAGCCACTAAGGTCGAAAGTTCCAAGTTTTTTTGCTGCAGCACGAATTGTATTAACTTCGGCATGTGCAGTAGGATCGTTATCGTTTGTAACGCTGTTTCCCGAAGCTGCAATCACTTCGCCATCTTTAACAATTACTGCCCCAAAAGGACCTCCTCCTTTGTCAATATTTGCAATCGATAAGTCGATTGCCATTTGCATAAATTTTTCTTTACTCATATTTAATATTTTTATGTTTATAAATTTCTGCGAAAGCTGAAATTCGTAGGCAGTCGCCTAGCGACACTGTCAGGTCCGAAGGACACTGACAGGTCTGTCTTCGGACTCCGAATTCGGTCCCTGAGCGGAGTCGAAGGGCCGCACTTCGGACTTCAGCTTTCCTTTTTCCCCCACAAATATAAGGAATAAAAATAAGAAATGAATACTACGCCTGTTGTTGTTTCCATAGTATCGTCGGTTAACATCGAAAGTGACGCAATCAGGAAGAAAACCAAAAAGTAATATGATTTTGTTTTATAATCACTAAAAACGGGATAAAACCAAGCGATTAGACAAATAATTGCACCCAAAACACCAAAGCTCACATAAAAAGTAAGGTATTGGTTATGTGCTCGATGTCTATATTGTGGTTCTAAGGTAGATCTACGTTCGATATAAAGCGATTTATATTCGTCATCAATATCGCCAGAACCAGTTCCAAACCAGAAATTTCTTTTTGCTAGAATAAGCCCATATTTCAGATACTCAAATCGTTGTGTGATTGAATGTCCACTTGGTGAGCTCCCTTTTGCATATACATCCAACTGCCAGAGGATATTGTAAATTCTTTGAGAGATTCCTCCATTTACTATAAAACGGTAATTGGTTTTACCGTTTTCGATATTCATAATATCCTTATCGCTTAATTCAGCAACACCTTCGGCATCTTTGTTGAGCCCTTTAGAGGTGAGATAACGGATTAGGGTATGAAGCAAACTTTGGCCGCGCAAATCATTCTCCGATAGGTTCATTTTGCTACGCTTGTTCCAGGCAGCCTGTAACTCTTTTTCACAAATATTCCGGTAAATGTAATTGCCGTTTTCGATTAGATGGGAACTTGTGTCGGTGTAATAAAGATTGCCACCAGCGGTAAATTGCAATATTTTTTGTTCTTTATCCTCAGGAGTATAGAATCGTTTTATTTGCACTCCAAGATAAAGCAGGATTGATAATGGTGCAATTATCAGTATCCCAAACATAATAAATTTTATTGTTCTTTTTTGTTCTCGATAAGCCCTAAAACCAAAAGCAAGTAAACCTACTATAATTAGAGCAGATAAGCCTGTAAATCCCTGAATAATAATCAGAAAACCAATAAACCAAAGTATAACAATCAGGCTTCCAATTAAAAAGAGTTTATTTTTCACAAGGTTTCGACTTATAAAATAAAACAAAATCAGAACCGAGAGGCAAATCATTAGAGATAATCTAATATGGCTAACGAATATCGAGTAGTTACGCACATTGTCGGTTTGCTGTTCGAACAAAATTCCAAATTTGCTGAATATGCCCGAGAGTGTGCTCAGCAAGACTCCGCCAATAAAAATAAGTGAAATGCTGTTTATCTGACGACTTGTAAGACTTCGGGATGTTGCAATTACAACCGGAAGGGCTAAAAGTGGGAGTTTTATTCGAAGATCCGTAAAGGCAAAATTAAAGTTTTCGGTGTTTATCAGCCAGACCAAATGCGCACCAAAAATCAGCAGAAAAATCAATAATGATTTTGTTCTTGCAAGAAGATTGATTTTGTTTCGATATCCACCTTCTATTAAATAATTAGTAATGGTAAGCAATATCGCAGCATTTGTGATATACTTGGATAAAGGCAGGAAAAATGCCACAAGGCATAATCCTGCTAGGTAAATATGTTTGTGAATATTTTCTCTCACTTATCCCCGAAAATGAGTTAAAACTAAGTTCTCATCGAAGCATTAGATTTGATCTTCTTGTAACCAAATACAATGTTACAACCCATTCTAAGATTGAGATTCTTCATCTTTTGAGGATAAATCATATTTGTAAAACTGTCGGTTACAATATACCAATTAAATATTGCTGTTCGAGCGCTTAGCCCAAAGCCCAGATTACCTGCATAGCCATTTGCAATAGACCATGTGAGGTGAGCCGAAAGCCAATTTGTAAGGTTAGAGTTTACTCCAAGTGTAAATGATTGCATGTATGACTTACGATAAAACTCGCCACGATATAGTGCAGTAAAATGTAGCAACTCATGAAATTTATACTTCCCACCAAGATACAAACTAGATGGTAACCACGTTACATATCCAGTTTCGACAAGGTCAAATTTGAAGGTGTTAATTAACGTGTCAACAAATTTATCCATTGATTCATCAACATCTTCTTGATTTTCCCATATTTCGAGCTCAATACCACGGAATTCATATTCACCTTTACTTACAAAATTGTGAGGATTTGTATTCCAGGTGATAAAACCGAAGTCGGTAACAGACGCAAAAAACTCAATTTCAGGATTAAACTTGTAACTGGCACCTAAATCGAAACCAAGTCCAATGTTTTTAAAGTTTGTAAGATATGCGGTAACTGCAGCAGCGTCTCCGTTTGCTAAAAAAGCGTCAACAGATTCTTCATTAACTGCAAGACCTACAGTGTCGGAAGTCATGATATAATCAAATAAAACAGGTGTTGAGGCATGAATTTTCATATCTGTTTTCCATGTCATCGAATAATCGTCGGGATCTGTGTAAAGTGAAAGGTCTTTGATTTCTGTATTAAAGTTTGATAACCCAAATAGAAGTTTAACACGCCCACCGAAGGTGAATTCATCGTTAGCCTTCATCGAACCACCAACTGCAAATTCTCGGTAATGGGTAAAATTTACACCCAAACCACTAAAATCGTGAGGTTTGCTTTCGAGCATATATGGCATATTGCCGTTTAAAGTGAACTCAAACAAATCATAGGGTAGTGACGCTCCGTATTTGAATTTCTCTGTTAAGGCAAATGTTAGAAACATGTTTTCGAGTCTGATACCAACATTAATCAATTCGAACTGAGTATCGAAGCGCATGTGAGTTGTATTACGCAATTTGTTCATAAAAAGTGGGACATCAACCATATAGGCAGTATCTGCCACAGTGTTTGGCTTTTTATGGTATATATGATTCCAATAAAACGAATTGTTTGCATAGTTAAAGTACATTGGAGGAGGAAGCTGTCCAAATAAGGGGACTAATAATCCACCCACTTGAACTTTATATTGAACATCTATAGAAGGATTTACAAACTGTGATTGCATAATCCTATCCATGTTGTAAAGCGTTAATGCTTGTTGAGCGCTTAGTGTTCCGAGGATTCCGGCAAAAGCAACTAATAATATATATTTTTTCATAGCTTTCATTTTTTAGTGATTAAAACTCGTTTTGTATTGAATCAATATTTCCTTCAAGTCCAAGATCTACCTCGAACCCAATGTCGAATTTGATTCTGTAATCACTATATATCTTTACCACTTCGTTAGTATTGGCATCGGTAGAATTTGCTTGACCGGCATAAATAATATATTTGCAAGTTCGCAACTTTTCGAGCCTTTCGGAATCGTATTCTATTTTGGTAATTTTTCTACTAAACTCTAAAACTCTACCGTTTGCATCTACATCAGCGGCTGATAGTAGTCGTTCTTGATATGTGTAAAATAGCGAATCGAGTACTTGGTAGTTTTCGTCAACAAAATAAACCTGACCAAATGTTTCAACTGGGAAACCGTTTTGAATATCAATTCTTACAAGTGCTCTCTTTAATGGATTATAATCGTTGAAAAGATCCGACACATCTACATCCATAGTATCACGAGTGTGGAAATTGTAAACATAACCCCAAAGCGGTAGTTCCATAACTACTTCAACATCAATTCGTGAATCGTCGGTAACAAAGTTATGGTGGTCGTTACCAGCAGGATTTGTCGTTGCTTTTGCTTTAAACTGTATCCATTTTGGACGCTTATTAACCACATCGGCAATATTTGAATTTCCTCGGTGCAGTAATAATGAGTCTTGCATAATATCTCCTGCAATAGAAGCATACGAAACATCGTATGGGTTACTTTCTCCTATTGGTAGTCCAACGCCATAATCAATAATATTATAATCCATGTCATCAATTGCCGAATTTGCAACGAGGTGAGTAAAGTAGAACTGCGAAGGAACACCATAAGAGTTCCAGTAATAAATATCAAATTTTGGATCTTCGAATCTATATCTTTCTATGTCCCAATCATCATTACGGAAAAGACTAATACTGATAGTATCACTCTGGAAGAATAAAGTATTTAACCCAAAATATCCATGCATCATGGAATATCGCATACCTGTCATATCTGCATTAAAGCTTAGATTCCCAGTATTTGGCACTCCTAATCCCGACCAATATAAGCTAACTCTAACTTGTACCGGGATTTCGTTAAACCCTGTAGCAGTTTGTGTTAAATCGATTCTGTATCCTGTAAAGTCGTTGTTTGTACTTGCTGCATAACCTCCACCTGGAACGAAGGTAAACATTCTACTAAATGGAACGCCGTTTTTTGTAACAGTAGGAAAGGTTATATACATACGAGCTGAATGTCCGTAAGTCGAACTTGATACTATGTCGAGAATTCCGCTCTTAAGTAATATAGAATCTATCTCGGCATCAGGGTTAAACATTGTAAATGCCATATCGGCAGTATATAAATAACTTACAGTATCTCCGGGACCATCAAACCCAGCAAAATTAAACACAGGGCTTGCAATAGCGCCTGTTGTGTGCTGGTCTTCGAGGTAAATTATCGACTGAACGGTATCGGAGCTAACTTTTGTTTTGTACTGCAACGATACATAGCCTTCATCGTTTTCGATAAGCAGACCTGTTGAATCGTATAGCTCGATTACATCAATAAATGCAATATCGCCCCAAACAGCTGGTGCTGCAAAGCTGGCATCGTACTGTATTTCGCGATCCCATTTGTCGAGATCGAAATTGTCCTTAACACAAGAACTGACAACCATAACTATAGTTATCAGCATTACCGGAAAAGTAATTTTTGCTTTCATAATATTAGTTTTCATTTACTTCGTAATTATACAACAAATTCTCTGCTCCGCCAACCAATAAATTAAATTTATTTGCAGAATTATTTAAATAACCAATGCTAAATGGTGTAAGTCCATGTAACGGAAACCCGTTAAAGTAGCTGCCATCAGAATTGATTAAATAAATTTTGCTTACCGACTTACAGACGATTCCTATTTTATTTTGGTTGCTCGGGAATTTGTAAAATAAAGGTTCGGCCGAAATGTCACCTTCAAAATCGCATGATAGTATCAATTTCTTAGATTTGTTATAAACTTCGAGCTTTTTTCCATCAGCAAAAATAAAATCAGATTTTCCATCAGCATTTATATCTTCTAATGCGAACCAGTGGTTTTCGCTAAAAGATTTTATTTTAATAGAATCCTTTGTTCCATCTACGTATAGATACCACACAGTACCACTTGCATCTGTTGTAACAAATCCTGGCTTAGACGCAGTATTGTCGTACCAGATTTTATTTTTCTTTGAGAATTTAAAGGATGTAAGTATTTCTGTTTTTGGTTCTCCCGATCTGTTTAAAAAATAGCATTTATAGTCATCGTGAAAAACTATATAATCTTCGCTTCCAACTTGGTAATGAGCGGCTTCAACCTCTACTTTGTTTTCAGTTTCGTTAAAATTCCAGCCTTTTACAATACTGCCTTCGGCATCGTAGAGATAAACTTTTTTGTCGGCACACGGAATTAGTATTCGGTAGTTTTTATTGTTCTCATAATCGAACAAAGCCAGCGGAGCAGTAGCTTCTGCACGCAAGCTAACCGGAAATTTTTCGATGTAATTTCCGAGGCGGTCGATAACATGAATTTTGTTTGCTGACGAAAACAAGTACTGCAATTTACCATTCTTATACATGTCAATCTGATAAATTTTTCCTGTAATTTGTTCGTCGAGCTGTAAACGCCATACTTCACGACCGCTATTACTTAAAAGATAGAGAATGTTTTTTTCATCTTGAATTAGAATCTCTTTTGAATTGTCGTTGTGATTTATCACTAACGCAGGCTTTGTGAAAATCGGATTTTCTAAGCGACTTTCCCAAACAGTTTGAGGTTTTTCCGAAACATCATCCGAATGTTTAATTACAAAATTGTTGTATAGCAATCCGTTTGCCGAGTTTATCTGGTATCCTACCAATCCAAGACGTGTAAACGCATCACGGTTTTTATTGATTGAAGTCAATATTCCTTCGGATAGGGTATTGGCTGCAAGATTATAGCCTCTACCAAAAGAAAAGAATGCAAAAAACATTGATTTGTCCGAAAAGTTTTCGAGGAACAAATTGTGCTCGATGCTTGTTGCCATTGTTTTGTTTAAAAATGCGTCGTAGGCAAATTTGTGCAAAGCCTCCTTCGAATCGGAAAAAACCATGTAGTTTTTAATAAAACAGACATAGTCCGATTTGCAATTGCTAAATGAGGGACCGAATAAAACCTCGGGCAGATTTGTAATCGGCAAGCTGTAACATACTATTTTGGTGTTATCGTCAATTTTGATTTCGCTTTTAAAGTCGGAAACTGACTTGCCAGTTTTTGCTTCGCATGATTTTAGAATACTTTCCAGTCCTAGTATTCCGTTTGATTGGGAGTTTAATCCTGCAATGGTGAAATAGGAAGCTTGCTCATCGATAGAGACTGGACTAAATGCGCTTATACAGATTTCGTTGTCGAACAATTCGTAAAACGACTTTGGGTCGATTCCAAAACCAGATTTAATATCCGAAATTTGTTTTTCTCGGGTTGCGTTCGTTCCAGTTAATTTTAGATATGCATTCAAATTTTTGTCGAATTCTGCCGAATTGTTAAATGCAAATGCACAGTACATTGCAGTATTATCTGGAATAATCTCGAGACAATTAATATTTGTAGCAGATTGAGAGCTTATCAGAGTTGTGAAAAGTGCAGCCGAGTCGGATTTGTGAATAAAACCGTTAAGTTTAATCATGTCTGGAGGATTATTCATATCTAAACCTATCCATCCCGAGAAATGCTTTAAGCTTCCAATTTTTTTTGATGCAGCTTCGGAACCTGAAATGGAAATTACTTGTGCTAGTTGTTCCATATTTACAAAAACATTGGCAATTTCTTTCTTGCCCGCTGTTTCGTACACTTCTGCAAATCCTTTATCTCTTTTATAAATAGGCTGCCCATCGGAAAGATTGTCCAAAGATTTTTCGATAAGTACGGAAGTAAAGGATACTATCAGAAGATGATTTTTAACGCAATAGAAAAACCTGTTCCCGTTTTTCGAATTGTATTCGTGTATTATTACATTCTTATACTCGCGCTCTTTAATATTTCCTCCAGATTTAATTTCATCTGTGAATGAGTTAAGGAAACTATTATCAGAATTTTCGTCGCTAAACTCTTTGTAAAGGATTTGTGAGAACTGCCCTGATGAACGGTCGAAGCAAATAACTGTATTGCCCGATTTGTTAGCTTCGGAGATGGTCTTAAGCGATGACAAACTGTCGTAGCAGTGAACTATTGAGCCAGTCGAAGAGAACTCAAAAAGAATTTTTAATTCGTTGAAAATTAGATTTTCGGTTTTTAAACTTGCGATAACCGATTTTATGTCAGAAACTTCAATTACTATCGATGGGTTTCCTGGTACCGCATCTATGGCCCTCGAAATTTTATCTCCAGGCTTAAAAATGTAGATTAATCCAATTGTTAAAAGCGTTGCAAATAAAATTATTCCCGAAATTATTAGAATCTTCTTCTTCATAACCGATTATTAATTAATTGTGTAAAATTAATAATCCAGTTTGAGCAATTTTTGACTAATCAAAAAACAAATTAACAGTGCTAGGTTAAAAAAAGCAAAATGTGGGAAATAAACTTCGGATAATAATTGCGATATTAGCAGCGAAAATTAAGCACATTGTTAATTGTGCATAAACAATTTGTTTATGATTAAATGTTATGCTCTTGTTTTTGTTATAATATTGTCAGCAAACGGGTTCTTGTTTGCGTTAACTGATGGAGGTAAGGAAAATGCCGAAAAAGTTGCATCTCCGGTATCAGTAACGGCTGATTATATTTCGGGAATAAATCTTTCACTTACAAATTTGTACGATTCTGCTAATATTTGGTGGACTCAATCTTATTTATTACCAGATAGTATAAGGGCGGTAAAGATTCCTCGCTATCCCGATTATATTTACGGTGGACGAATTCCAGATTTAGATGAGCGGACTCCGATAAAACTGGATTACAATGAGCATGTATTAAAATATATCGATGCTTACGGAGTCAGAAACAGAGATAAACTGCAGATAATTATGACAAGATCGGCATATTATTTTCCCATTTTTGAAGAATATCTGGATAAATATGGCTTGCCTCTCGAGTTAAAATATCTTGCTGCTGTTGAATCAGCGCTTGATCCTACAGCAGTTTCAAAATCGGGAGCTGTAGGACTGTGGCAGTTTATGAAAGGTACATCGGATTTGTTTAATCTTAAAGTGACATCATATATTGATGAGCGCCGTGATGTTTACAAATCGACAGATGCCGCTTGTCGTTATCTTAAATATTTGTACGAAACTTTTGGTGACTGGCAACTTGCTTTGGCAGCTTATAATGGCGGTCCGGGAACAGTGAAAAGAGCAATCGCAAAAAGTGGTGGTAAAACAAACTATTGGGAACTTAGACCGTATTTTACCGATCAGATGCAAAACTATGTTCCTGCTTTTATAGCCATGAACTATTTAATGGCATATCATGCCGAGCATAATATTTTTCCAGTTCAGTCTTTTATAGA
>JAQVGK010000018.1 GCA_028696755.1 Bacteroidales bacterium
ATTACATTCCAAGCGGACGTTGTATTCAGGCTTTGGATTATACGCACCGTAACGAGGATGGTAGTGTTGGTAATGTGCCGGATTCTCTCATCACCGAATTTAAAACCAAAAATGGACGCAAGGTTTATGATGGCGGTGGTGTAAAACCTGATATTGTGGTTGAATCAGAGTATTTAAGCAATATCTCAACTAGTTTGCTTGTTAAAAATCTCATTTTCGATTATTCGGTTTATTACAAGATGAAACACCCAACAATTGCTCCTGCCGACAAATTCGAATTTACCGATGCTGATTATCAGGATTTTGTAAACTGGGTAAAAGATAAAGATTTTGATTATAAAACTAAGAGCGAAGAAAACTTAAATGCCCTTATAGAGTCGTCGAAGAATGAAAAATATTACGATGAGGTGTCTGCCGAAATCGACATTTTAACTAAGAAATTGGCTCACGATAAAAATAAGGATTTGATGATGTTTAAAGATGAAATTAAAGATCTTATTAGTCAGGAAATTGTGGTAAAATACTACTACGAGCAGGGTGCAATTATTTATGGCTTAAGCCGTGATCCAGAGGTTAAAGAAGCTCTTAGAATCTTAAACAACGATCAGGAATATAAGAAGGTGTTGATGCCTTAGGGTGAGTAATCGGTATCGACTTCGTCATTTGCACATCTCGTCGACTGTTCAATTGCGATGCGGTAATCAGCCAGCTAGCGGACGAACCGTTTTTTGATGTCTAAAAGCAAAGACGAAAAATAGAAAATATACTTGCATACGCCTTACTGATCTGCCAACTGGAGGAGAAGTGGGCCATGCGGGATTCTTGTTTTAATAGTTCTTCGGCTATTGCCTTTGTGCTTACTATATTACTCATGTAGCGCATACGAACACACGAGATAGATTTTTTTATTTATAACTTTGAACTCTGGACTTCAAACTTCATCTCCTCCACTTTTCCACAGCATAATATTTATAACTTTATTTTGTTTGCATTTGTGCTTAATGTATTTTTGAAAATTATAATTTAAGGAAATGGAAATAAAAGCGCATTTTCAGGAAGCAGCAAAGGTGTTGTCTGAGTTCGTTGCAAACGAAAAGAACTTCGAGAAAATAGAAACAGCTGCATCATTAATGGTTAATAGCCTTAATAGCGGCGGAAAAATTATCTCGTGTGGCAACGGTGGTTCTATGAGCGATGCAATGCATTTTGCCGAAGAACTTACTGGTAGCTTTAGGGAAAAACGAAAAGCTATTCCTGCAATTGCAATTAGCGATCCTGCTCATATTACTTGTACTGCCAACGACTTTGGTTTCGATTATATTTTTTCGAGATATGTCGAGGCACTTGGAAATGATGGCGACGTATTGCTAGCAATTAGTACAAGCGGAAATTCGAAAAACGTAATCGAAGCAATTAATTCTGCAAAAGCAAAAGGAATGAAAGTGGTTGCGCTTACTGGAAAAGATGGAGGAAAAATTAAAGATATTTGCGATGTCGAAATTCGTGTTCCTCATTTAGGTTACTCCGATAGAGTACAGGAAATTCACATTAAAATTATTCATACGCTGATTGATTATATTGAGAAGAACATTTCTTAAAATCAAAAACCCAGAACTCGGAACCCGTAACAAAAACAACCCGAAACAATTTTAACAATGAGAATACATTTCATAGCAGTTGGTGGTGCAGCAATGCACAATTTAGCAATAGCCTTGCACAAAAAAGGTTATTTTGTAACTGGTTCGGATGATGAGATTTTTGAACCTTCGCGCTCAAGACTCGACAAATGCGGACTATTACCAAAAGAATATGGATGGTTCCCCGAAATGATAAATGATGAAATTGACATTATCATTCTCGGCATGCATGCTCGTATCGACAATCCCGAATTGCATAGAGCGCAGGAGCTTGGACTTAAAATTTATTCTTATCCCGAATATTTATACGAACAGACAAAAAACAAAAAACGAATTGTTGTAGGTGGTAGTCACGGAAAAACAACCATAACCTCAATGATAATGCATGTTTTGCGCGAATCGGGTTTGGGTTTCGATTATATGGTTGGAGCAAATATCAAAGGTTTCGACACTATGGTTAACCTTGAGGATAAAAACCAAATTGCTGTTTTTGAGGGTGACGAATATTTGTCTTCGCCAATTGATCTTACTCCAAAATTTCATTGGTATAAGCCGCATGCTGCAATATTAACCGGAATTGCATGGGATCACATCAATGTTTTTCCAACTTTCGAAAATTATGTAAGTCAGTTCGAGATTTTTGTAAAGTCTATTTTGCCAGATGGAAAACTATTTTGGTACGGAGATGACGAGAATCTTGCAAAAATAAGTTCTTCAAACAGAGAAATTCAATCGATTCCATATCTGGCATATAATTATAGAATTGATGAAACTGGGCGAACTTGTGTCGATTTTAATGGTAAATCATTTATCATGAGCGTTTTTGGCGATCATAATATGCAGAATATTAATGCAGCACGTTTTGCATGTTTGGAGGCGGGAGTTTCCGAAGAGTTTTTCTGGCAATCGGTGCAGAGTTTCGAAGGTGCATCAAAACGCTTGCAATTAATAACAGAAACATCTGACTCATCATTCTACATTGATTTTGCTCATGCTCCATCAAAGTTAAAAGCCACAATTAATGCGTTGAAACAAAAAAATCCAGATCGTAAGCTTGTTGCATGTCTGGAACTTCACACTTTTAGTAGTTTGCAAAAAAACTTTATTCCTCAATATCGCAATACAATGGATAAAGCCGATACTGCTATTGTTTACTACAGCCACGAAGTTCTGCATCATAAGCGCTTACCCGAATTGAGCGAGGATTTTGTGAAAGATGGTTTTGGTGGCAATGTTATGATTTTTACCGATACCGATTTGATGCAAAATTATCTCAAATCATTGTCTTTCAATAATGTTGATGTGCTGATGATGAGTAGCGGAAACTTTAACGGTATAGATTTTGTTAACTTCGCCGAGCAACTAATCAAGTAAAAGATTCTTAAATAATTTTCAGATGATTAAAAAAACTGTTTTAGCAATTTTAGTATCATTATCATTCTTTTCGTGTTCGGTTCAGGAACCAATAATCGGAAACCCAGAGGGTTTGGAGGTTGAAGAACTTAGTATGAAGTCGGTTAAACTTAAAGTGATGATTCCGATAGAAAATCCTAATAACTTTTCGTTTACAATTCGCAATCTAAATCTCGATTTAATTGTTAGCGACCGTAATGTAGGTAAAGTTAAGAAACTTGATAAAGTAAAGATTCCGGCAAACTCAAAAGATAGTTACGCTGTTTCGTTCGAGTTAACACCAAAAGATGCACTTAATAATATTCTTTTTCTCGTAGGTGAATTACAGAAACGTAAACCAAAACTCGAGATAAAAGGAACTGTTACAGTGTCAAAATTTGGTATTCCCAAAAGAATAAAGGTTGAGCACGAACAAAATTTTGAGGGATTTTAAAAATTAGTATTTTTACAAAAAATAATTGGTCATGAAAAAACTTATACTATTCTCTTTACTATTTGCAGGTTTTGCTTTATTTGCAAGTGCTCAGAACATCAATCCTGAAGAGGTTAAGTATTTTAATGCTTCTCATTACAACGGAAAAATTACCATTTCTCAAGACCCTCAACTCGAGAATTTTATCGAAACTCATGTTGGCTTAAACAATAAACGCAGTGGTTTTTATGGTTATAGGGTGAAAATTTACGCTCAAAATCATAAAGATGCTCGCTCGCAAGCAAATGCTATTAAAATTGGCTTTAGTCAAGATGGACAAAAGGCTTATCTTGGCTATACAGAACCAAATTTTGAAGTTCTTGTTGGCGATTATACCGATCGTTTTGGAGCAGTAAAACTATATCATAAAATAAAAGCAAAATATCCCGAGGCTTACGTTGTTAAAACTGTAGTGTCATATCCAACTCACGACTAGCAGATTTAGTCGTGCAACCCGAAAACATCATATTAAGAGCAAAAAATATTCGCAAGAATATAATTTTGTCGCTTACGGCAGCCGGCTCTGGTCATATTGGTGGCTCGCTTGGCCTTGCAGATGTTTTTGCAGTTCTTTATTTCGCGATAATGAAGCATGATCCTAAGAACCCAGAAATGACAGATCGTGATAAACTTGTTCTGTCGATAGGGCATGTCGCTCCTGTGCATTATGCGGCACTTGCCGAGGCTGGATATTTTCCCGAATCGGAACTCTTAAGTTTGAGAAAAATAGGTAGTCGATTGCAAGGCCATCCTTCGTTTTCGGTTGGATTGCCTGGAATTGAGACAGCTTCGGGTTCGCTTGGTCAGGGTTTATCGATTTCAGTCGGCATGGCATTGGCTGATAAACTCGATATGATTGATAGAAATATTTTTTGCATTTGTGGTGATGGAGAACTACAGGAAGGACAGATTTGGGAAGCTGCAATGAGCGCATCGCATCATAAACTTAACAGAATTACACTTGTTGTTGATAGAAACTTTGTTCAAATAGACGGTAGCACTGATGACGTTATGGACATTAATCCATTAATGCAAAAATTCGAGGCTTTTGGTTGGAATGTAATAGAATGCGACGGAAACAATGTAAACGAATTAATTTCGAGTTTTGCCGTACGCGCATCAGACAAACCAAATGTGATTATTGCCAAAACAGTTATGGGAAAGGGCGTTCCCGAAATTGAAGGAGACTATGGATGGCATGGTAAAGCTCCAGATGCTGAACACTGCGAACGTTTCTTAAAACAGCTTTACTAACCGTTTACTAAGTAAATTCAACCGTTTGCTAAATGACATTTCTTTATACGCTTGCAATAGATTAGATTTGTTTAAACTTTTAAATTTGTTGTTATGGAATATCTAGCAGTATTGATTATGCCAGTGGTTTTTGGAGTGATAATCTTTCTTGTTTATAAGCAATATACTGGGAAAGGTTATGCTGCAAAAACTGATAAAATTGCAGAGTCGGCATTGGGATTAACTCATCATGGCTTTAAGCGGACAGTACATGGTTATTCTGGGAATTATCAAGGTTATGATGTCAATATTTACCCTACAACAACTCCTGGTTACGGCTATATGAAAGGTCCAATGTTTCAGGTTTGGATAAGTATTGCTCCATTCGAAGGCCAGCTTAAAGGATTAGGTGGATTTTTTGGCAAATATATGGTTGTTGGCGAAAGACCGGGTTACGCAATGATAGGTTTTACACTTCGCCATTCATCGGGAACAGATCAAACAGCCGATCTTATAGGAATGCTGGATACTCTAGTGGGCGAATTGAGAGCTAAGGGAGTAATGGCGTATGTGGTGTAATCTATTTAATTAAACAATCAAGAATTTTATTATAATTATTTAGAATATATAGAAGCATTTCCTTGGGAAATTATCATTAGGCAACATAAAAGAAATGTTGCCTAATGTTTTTGTAATATTCTATCTTATGTGAATAATATAAATAAATTGCAAAATAATTTGTTATTGTGAGATTTATTTTGGTACATTTGCAGTATTGCTAAACAATTCAGTAAGATAATATGAAAAAGTTTTTATTGTACTCTTCCCTTATTGCGGTATTCTTGTTTGGAGTTAAAACAATACTTGCACAAAACTCTGTATCATTAATTGATGAAAATACTTACATTAAAGTTTGTTTTTGGGCTGAGCACACATATGTTTCCGACTTAGGATTTTACTTAAAAGCCCCAGGGTGTGAACTTTTAGAACCTGGCAATGAGGGAGTTGTACAGTTATGTCCTGCAGCATCAGATTGGGGCCCTAGTGCACAATATGGAAGCTGGACAGGAATTCCTTGGTCAACTCTAGGCTGCTCAAGTGCTACCGATGAAAATTCAGCATGCAATGCTGGCAATAATGTAGGAAATGAATCTTCCGGCTTTTGCTTTTCTACCCATATTGTCCCTAACGGGCAAGAGATGGCTGCAGGAACGCCAGAATACACTCCCTGCATTTGTGATTTGCCCACGCCGTTAATTGGAACTTTTGCTTCTGTAGGACCGTGGGAGCCAATTTATGGATTTGACATAAATGAAGAAGGATTGAGATTGCAAATTTACGATTGTCAAGACGCTGATATCGGTAATTTACAAAGGGCAACAATACAATTTTCTAATTATTCTGAGTGTGATTCGACTGTTGTAATTTATGAACTGAACGATATTAGTATACCAATTAATGATGTCTCCTGCAATGCTAGCAATGCAAGTCAAAACATAATTCCATTCAGTAATAGCAATATTTACAGTTTTGAAGAGCAAGATCCAATAATTTGCGGAGTAAACATTGATGAAAATAATAATTCTGAAATATTCTGGAATAATTTTTCATCCGAAATTGTTGATTCTGTTGTGATATTTGATGCAAATCCTGAAAGTAGTGAGATGATAAGGATTGGGGCTGTGAAGTTTTCTGAGTTTAGTACATTTGTTGATACCTCATCTGTTCCTGATCAACGAGAAGTATCTTATAAAATTGGATTTAAAAACATTTGTGGGAATATTAATTTAGTTAGTTCAATTCAAGAGAGCATATTTCTTAGTTCATCTTCTTCTCATAATCTAATTACACTAGAATGGAACGAAAACGAAAGTTTTTCTGATGATAGTGTAACTATTTACCGAGGAAATACCCCAGACGAAATGCAATTCTTAGATAAAGTATTGTTTTCCGATTTGACATTTATTGACAGCTGCGTAACAGTAAACGATTCATTATTTTATAAATTAAGTTTCGAAACTCATTTGTGCAATCAAGATAAAGAAATTTTTGCAATTAATTCAAATGTATCTGGAGTTTATATCGAAGATTTTACTTGGTTAAAACCTTCACAAAATGCAAATGAGATAATAATTGTACCGAACCCTGCAAACGATTACATTAACATAAATTTGAATGGGATAAATGCCAACAAGCTTGAAATTTATGATATTACTGGCAAATTGTTGATAGAACAAACACTTGTAACAGAAAATCCAACACTGAATATAGAGACTCTAGAATCTGGAGTTTATTTTATAATAGTTTGGGATGAATCAAAATTTATGGGGAAACTAAATTTCGTAAAAAGATAAACGATAAGTATGAAATCTGTAGTAATTACAGTGTTAGTATTTTTATCCGTATTTGTTTCTGCTCAGAATCAAAAGCTAACTGCCATCGTAAAAGATTCTAAAACTGGCGAAGCTTTACCATATTGCAACGTTTTAGTTGTTGGAACAAACAAAGGAACAATCACAAATGCTGATGGATTTTTTTCAATTTCTGTAAATTTGGAGAGTGACATGTTAGAGTTTTCCTATCTGGGTTACGAGAAATTAAATGTTCAGGCTTCCAGTATCGTTAAAACAAAAGTGGTTAAACTGATTAAAAATTCCTACGAATTAGCAGAAGTCGAAATTCATGCTGATAATGATTACTTGTATGATATATTTGTAAAGTGCAGGAAAAATTTACAGTTAAATAATTCTGAACATATATCAAAAGCATATTATGCAATTGAGACAAAAGCTACACCGATTGAGGTTTATTATCCAGACACAAATAATTATTCGAGACAAAACCCTTTTCCAGAATTAAATTCTAGCAGAACTAATGAACAGCAAGAAAAAACAGTAGAATTACTAGAATGTTTTTATAATGCATCAATTGTTGGTGATAGAGTAATTGGGTTAAAATTTCGTAACGGCAAGTTGTTTTCATTGCCTGCCGAAAACTATTTTATCTCATCAGAATCATCAAAGGCAATGGGGTATTTTTGCTGCTTTGAAAAAAACGAAGTGTTTCCTTCTTGTCCTTTTCAGTATGGTAAGAATGCGATGAGAAAAATATTTAATCTGGAATTGTTAGCTTTCGATGGCAATAACTATAACATCAAATTTTATCCACTTAATAATTCTAAGAAGTATTTTTCAGGAGACGTTTGGATTGAGAAAGAATCTATGAGGGTTCTTAAAATTAATTTAATGATTGATAGTGCTGAGATTATTCCATTTGATCCAATAATTCGATTTGACACAATTCAGAATTTTAGAATGAATATCAGTAATTCTTTTAGTCCACAAAATCGATATTTGCCAGATTATACTGTTTTTGATTACAGCTTTGATTACGTAAGTAGAAGGGATACAATGTCGTTACTTTCCGGTTATAAAAACACTTTATCAAAAATGACTTCCAACGGATTGATTTATTATTATGATTACGAAAACCCTTTTGTTTTACCTTATTTTGAGTATAATTTGGATTATGCAGATTATATTTTGATGTGTTTATTGCCATACAATAAAGAGTTTTGGGAAACCAACAATGTCGTGGAACTTACAGACAATCAAAAGGACAAGTTTTTAATTGGAGGAGGTGTAAATATTAATGATAACCAGTGCAGTGTTAAAGATGGGAAAATGTATCTGGAAAACTATAGCACAGGCAATAATGATTTGGGAATATTTTTAATGACTTTTTATGTGTTTTGGAATGCAGAAAAAAGACTCTTGATCGACAAATTGATTGTGTCTGACAATCTCCCAGATTTATATCCTGATCAGATGTGTAATCTTGTTGTTCAGATTGTATTGGATATTACAGAAGTCGAAGACTCATTTATTTGCAAATCATGGAGCGTTTTCGATGTTACGCAATCAGTTTATCTTTATGATGATACCCCAGATGTTGAGTCATATTTCAATATTTACTTTGATATTTGCGAAATTGAACGACGCAAAATGCAGAAAAAACTAGAAGAAAAGAATTATACATTGGTAGAAATAGATGCAATATACAACTCAACAAAGGCAGAAATCGCTAAGATCTCGAAACAGTTTTACTTAGAAACGGAACGTGGGCATGATGAAAAAGGCATCAGGAAATGGAATAAGTATGTTGTGGAAAATTTGGGGATAGATAATTTGGGAATAGCGAGAAAAAACAGAACTGATTAACGAATAACACCAAGAGTTATGAAAACAAAAATTGCAATTTTATTTACACTGTTGTCATTTATTGCAAATGCTCAGCAGCTAAAAATTACAGCCGTAGTTAAAGATTCTAAAACCGGCGAGGCTTTACCATATTGTAATGTCTCTGTATTTGGAACAAATCAAGGCACAATTACAAATGCTGACGGAGTATTTTCAATATCTGTAAATTCGGAGAGTGATGTTTTGGAGTTTTCGTTTATAGGATACCAAAAACGGAGGCTAACAGCTAAAAATATTATCAATAATCAGGTTATAATTCTTGAAAAGGAGAGTTTAAGCTTGCAGGAAATAACCATTACCGGAAACGATGATTTTTTGTACAGTATATTATCAAAATGCAGGAGAAATATTAATAGTAATGACAAAAAAACTGTTTCAAAAGCTTATTTTGGATTAGAAACCAAAGTTTCAGGGCAGCCTGTTGAGTTTCTAGAATGCTACTTTAATGCAGAGCTTAAGGGGCAAAGAATAATTGATCTTATTCTTAAAAATGGTAGAATGGCTCATAATTCAATTGATGGAAATGTTGCTGTTAGCCTGGAAACCACAAAAGCAATTAGGTTACTTAATGTTATTGAGGATAATACATTTTATCCGAAAATTCCACTTCAACTGGGAAAGAAGGAAATGATGAAAGAATTCAAATTGTATCTTATCCCATCCGAAAGCAGCATGTACCATATCGGATTTTTCCCAAGGAATAAAGAAAAAGACCGATTCGAGGGTGAGTTTTGGATAGACCAAAGGACCATGCTTCTAAAACAAATTACTCTTAGAATCGAAAATGCCGAAGTTTATCCTTTTACAACTAAAGCTGAAGATAAGATGGATAGTGTGAACCTGAGTTTTACAATCAAATACAACATTGTTAACGGCTCAATGTATCCCGAGCTTATTACTTTTAATTACTCATACCGCATTCAGCGAGGATCGGGTGGGATGGCATTATTGCAGGAACCATTGGAAGAATATCGTTCTTATAATGTTAATTCAGTTCTTTATTTCTACGATTTTAATAAATTGTTTATTCCGCCTTTTTTTAATTATGACACTGATATTTCCGATTATCAAAAGTTGGAGCTAATACCATATAATCCTAAATTTTGGAAGTATAATAAAGCCTTACTTCTTTCTGACGAGCAAAAGAGAAATATCAATTTTATCACGGCAAATGATTATATGTTTGTCTCAAAAGAGGACGAATATGGAAAGAGCTTTATGCTGGAAGAGCGTGCCTTCTTGCGTCCTGATACTGTTGGTTATAGTAGTTATTATGCATTTTGGTTGCCTAGTAAGCGTATATTTATTAATAAAGCGATGCCCAATAATAAAACCGCAACACCACAACAGATTTTAAGTTTACCGGTATCATCTCTTATAAAACTAAAAACTCAGATACTGCTTGACATAGTCGAAGCTGAGGATTCTCTTTTTTGTACCTCGCATTCTGTTTTCGAGGAAGTAAACTCATGCTATATGATGCCAATAGATTCATTGCATTCCCATATTTTTGTAAATATTTACTTCGATATTTGTGAAATTGAGAGACGCAAAATGCAGGCTCTACTTGATACAACAGAACTAAATCTTGCCCAAATTGAGGAATTGTACGAGAAAACTAATTTTGATGTAAGTATGATTTCAAGCAAGTATATATTTGAAGTATCCTACGGAAAGGATACAGCTAAATTAGCCGAGTGGAATAAGTATGTTTTTGACAATCTTGGGATTGATAATGTTGCTATGTTCAGAGAATATTATGCAAAACGCAAGATACGAAACGATTCAATTATCAAAAGCGGTGGAACAATACCTCATAATTTGTTTGAGTAGGAAATCGGGATTAAATGTTGCACTCATCAATGCTTATTTTCGGCTCCTATTTAATCTCCTCGCCGACAACTTTTTCCATATGCTATCCGCAAGTTTTATTTCTTGATCTGAAAAGCCATATCCTTCTTTTAGGATTTGCGTGTTTGAAATTTTCAGAATTTCATCAATTTGCTTTTTCTCTCTCATCATTTTGTCAATAGTTGCAAGCAAATTGGCATTTTCAATTTGGTAGGGGAGCAATATTTTTCCTGCTTCACTTGGCATTAATTCTAACACACCACCACCATAGCTTCTTCCTAAAATTTCAGAAAAAGCCAATGACAAGGAATTATAAAAACTGGCAATAAATGCGTTTTTATTAGTGTCTTTTTTTATAAACACACGGTGCATTGTGTCCGTAGTGTGTGCGTTTGCTTCGTTTAAGATTAAACGTGGATAGAGGTTGTTTCTACGGACAAACAAAGCGTCAGATAATTTAATTGATGGAATTACAAACCAATCGTCGCGAATGCCTGTTTTGTAACCTTTATTAATTTCTTGAGATTCGCCCATTTTAATATATGATTTAGCTCCTTTGTGTCCATTTAGAGTTTGTCTTGGCGGGAAAATCAACAAATGAGCTTTAGCTTTGGTTTGCCTATTTAAATTCCAGTCATTTTCGGTGAAAATAACACTGTTTACCTGAACACTTCTCCCAACCAATGGCTTTGCAAATTCATTTAGGTCATAAGCTTCTACAACAGGCAATGGTACGGTAAAATAATCATTTGCTCCAGTTGTGATCCCTACTTCAACATTTGCAAATTTGCCAATTGTTGGAACTTTTCGTTTCGTGGCAATATTTTCAAGAAAATCTATTTCCTCTTGTTCTAAAAAGTAGTAAGTCCATTTGTTTGACTTGAAATCTATCTTTTTTGGTGGACTTTTTAGAATGTTAACATCGAGTTTTTCGAGGTCTGATGCATCACGTAATTCAAGATGGTCAATTAAATGTGAATCACTTCCGTTTTTCTCACAGAGCAATAAAAGAACTTCTTGCTGTATGTCTGGAAATATCAACTTTTCAAAAGAAATGATATTGATTTTATTGTAGAAATGAGCTAAAAACTCTCGGAGCTGTTGAGCATAAGAAACTTGCAACAATTCAGCAGGAATCACAAAACCAATTTTTCCTCTTTCTTTCAACAACAAACTTGACCCAATCACAAAAGAAACCCAAGCGTTGGTAAGTTTTGAATATTTTAGTTTAGCACGATTGAAGACTTTAATTGCTTCATTTTGTTGTTCTTCCTGAAAATACTGATACCGAATATAAGGAGGATTACCAACTACTAAATCAAATTTTCGTGTGGTTTCATTACTATATAAATGAAAATCTGAATTGATTACATCTTTGTTACTGATTTTGATTTTACTGGCTTTTTCTGCTTCAATACTATCAAATTCGATGGCTGTTACCGATTTGAATTTATGATTATTCTCTTTCAATTGTTCAAGAAAAACACCATCACCACAACTTGGCTCTAATATTTCATAATCAGAACTCCCATTTATTCCCCATTTTAAAATAAATGCCGCAATTGGTTCAGGTGTGTAAAATCCACCTCTCAATTTTTTAGCTGTTGCGTTTTTAATTAGCTTCATACAATTCTTTGATTAGTGGGATTAATAAATCATCATCGCCTAAATTGTATAATTTGGCTAATAGTGTTTCTAAATTTGCCTTTTCTCGTACAAATTGTCCTTGTAAAGGCGTTAAGGCTCTTTTATTTCCAGCGTGTGCATCTATTTTGTCATAAATGCTGATTAATTCTTTTTGTGTCTCAACAATTTTATTGTGAAGTGCTTTTTGCTCGACATCTGAAAAATCAATCTTTCTAATCGGTAGATTTTTCAGAACCTTTGTTCCTCTTGCGATGTAACCACCTCTGAAAACTTCGCCATGTAAAGTACTAACCCACTCCAAGTATTTTGAGTTTAGAATTGCTTGAATGTAGTAAATGGAATATTGACAGCTATCGGGTATAGCTATTATACAATATCCCGCAGTCCCACCAGATGATACTATTGTTTTGTTTTTATCAATAGGATACTTTTCGCCTGTTGATAATACACCAACAACTATTTTTTCTTTGGATTCCCAACTATCTAAATGTTGACTTCTCCCAAACTTAAACCAATCATCTTTATTGATAGGCGGACTAACATCTCTAGATTTTATTTCTTTTTCATAATATTTGAAATAGCTATATGCTAACGGGAATTTTTTACGAAGCTCCTTTTCAAGAATAACATCAACCTTTCCATTTTGCTTTTTATACGGAAAAACGACAAAAGAATTTGGACTTAAAAAATTATACGTATTGAATTTTTCTTTAAGTTTTATACTTGAAGGAGTTTTGTAATATGGGCGAACAATTTCCTTTTCAATCTTCCATTTTTTACCCTTAATTTCAAAATAAACAAATGAATTATCTATTTTATATGGTGTTATTATATACAACGGGTTTTTACTGGTTTGGATCCCATTTGTAATATTTTTCTCTCCAAGTAAGTTTTCAAGTGTGGACGATTGCGAAATAATATTTTTATATATTTGTTTCAGTTCGCTTGGAATTAGTACCCAAACTTCACTATCCAAGGTCTTTGTTTTTTGAATTTCATATTTCAAGGCATTTGATTCTCTTACTATCCAACTTTTTAAACTTTTCACTTCTCCATATTGGAAAGTCTTTTGCGGTTTTTTATTCAGAATTAGTAAACAGGTATATGTTGTTTTATCTGCGAAAACCTGATTTGCTCCAAATGAAACAATTGAATGTAAATACTCTTTGTCTGCGAGTAATTCACGGAGTTTTTTGCCTGCTCCAACTTTTGTAAACTTACTCGGAACTATGTAGCCTAAAATCCCATCATCAGCTAATAAATTAATTCCTCGTTCAAGGAAAAGGAAGTATTTGTCAAACTGCTTGTAAGCCGAATCGTAATTGATTTTATATAGAGGTAATTCAAGAGGAGTAATGTTTTTCATATCCTCCGACTTCATATAAGGCGGATTCCCTATAATAACATCAAAACAAAGTTTTGAAAAGTCAAATGGATTGATAATGATTTGATCTTTCTTGTTTGTAACTTGCATTGGATTCAATAAACTGTTTCCAAAAAAGATATTTTTTGAAAGAGCAGGCAAAATAGGTTTAGTTTTGTTTGTCGAATTAGTATCTTCATCCTCAAGTAATTTGAGGAGTAAACCAAACTTTGTAGCTTCTACTGCATTATAGTCTTTATCAACTCCATAAATACAATTCAATAAAAGTTGTCGCTTTATTTTAAAAGGTAATTTGTAAGTATTGATATTGGTTTGAATGAGTTTAAATTTATTATTTTTAAGGTAGTAGTCAATTAGAATGTCATTCAGTAGCTGGAAGAGTTCCAATAAAAACGCACCTGAACCACACGAAATGTCGGCGAATTTCAGCTTGAGTATTTCCTTGTCTGATTTTCCTTCACATTTTTTCAAAACGGTATTTCTTAAAATATCGCTAATGATAAATGTCGGTGTAGTGATAATGTCACGGTCAACATTTTCAGGTTTCTTCACTAAAACAACTGAACCACTTTGGACGGTCAATTTCTCAGAAAGAAATATTTCATAAATACTACCCAAAACATCAGAAGAAAAAACGCTGAAAGAATAAGGGCTTTCAGGGTAATACAATTGCTTAATAATAGACCAAAATACCGAACTGATATTTTCTACAATCTTGTCTTTCAACAATTGGTCAAATAAACCAGAATTATAACGTTTGTCTGCTTCTTCAAATTTCTTAATGAGTGCCTTGAAGTCGCTTGCGTTGGCATACTTTAGAAGAGTTTGGTAATCCTCTAAATTTCTGTCTTCACATACTCGAAGGAATATTACTCGGTTAATATAACTTTGTACAACATCATTTAATTGTTGTTCATCAATTTTGGGTTCGTGTTTATAAATTTCAGAACCAAGAACTTTTCGCCATTCATTTATTTGATTTAAGAAAAGGTTATCAATAGAATAGTGATTTATTTTACTTTCAATCTCTTTCCATTCTGTTTCAAATGCTCCTGAATAAACTGATTCCTTACCAAGAAGCTGTTTGATTTCATCAAATTTGCTTTCGTAATCGGTATAATGGTATTTCTTAATAAGTGCTTTTGAAAAAATATCGTCTTTATCAACTTTTACAGAAGTATCATAAATAATCAAATATTCAAAGTTTGACAAAACAGAGATTTTCAATTTAGCTGTAAAGCCATATCGTCTGACCTGTTTTGCTGTGTCGTTATTTGATTCAATGGAAACACAAGGTTTCTTTGCTTCCAAAAAGAATTTTCTTTCAGAAAAAAGTCTGAAAGTATAATCGGGTTTTTTGGAATGTTCCGAAGCATTGGCTTTTAGAGCTTCTTCTAAGATTACTTCTCTTTCGTTGGTTGGTTTTCCAGTATTGTTTTTAATATCCCAACCTAGCAACTCGAAAAACGGGTCTAAGAAATCACTACGAAGCAGTGTTTCATTGTACTTGTTTGTCAAGTAAAATTCCCTGTCGGTTGTGTATTTATTTATGAGTTGCTTAATTGTCATTT
>JAQVGK010000438.1 GCA_028696755.1 Bacteroidales bacterium
TTGCAAGCGTTCCGAACCCTTTCGGAAAATCCCAGCTTGCTTACAGTTCTTTTGTCCCAAAAGAGCGGGGGGAAGGTTACGGTTCTTCTTGATTTCTTTGTAACTTTCTTGATCAAGCAAGAAAGTTAGGCAGTAAATATAAATTCTGTAGTTTATTAGTATAGTTTCCACTTTAACAGTATCCTTAAAACATTTTATATTTCACCTAAATTGTGGTGTTAAATAGACTCTATTTAGAATAGTGTCGAGTTTTTGGCTACGCCGAGCTAAAGGTTCAGCAGACCTTAAGTATTTAGAGTATCGACAATATCAACAAACTATAAATTAGGTGCATTTGCCCTAGCTGAATAATATAACTAAAGCTGCTATGTGGCAAATATTTCGTATATTTGTCGTCCAAATTTTTTTAAAATGAAAAAACTTATTGTTCTCTTTTTTCTGTTTGTTGGACTTATATCCTTTTCTCAGGAAACAATTAAGGTAATGACCTACAATTTGATGTATTTTAATAATTATACAACTTTCTGTACAAGTGCAAATAATTCGCATGTGAGCAAGGCTGGGTGGCTAAAGACAATTGTAAATAATCAACAGCCAGACATTCTTGCTGTTTGCGAAGTAGGCACTAGTCCTTCGGCAACATATACCCTGAATTATATTTTGGGTAATAGTATGAATGTTGATGGTGAAACTAAATGGGCTGTAACTACTACAACGGGTTCATATTTGGTAAATGGACTGTTTTATGATAAAAATAAATTCCAATTTGTAGGACATACACCTATTGCCACATCGGGATTGCGTGATCTTAATATCTACAAATTAAAATATACCGAATATTCTGAAGATATCTTTTTTAACGTTGTAGTTTGTCATTTAGCTGCTGGAAGCTCATCAGCCGACGCGTCAGATAGAGGTCTGCAAATACAAAGCTTAATGACATATTTACAAAATGTTGGCAACAATGAAAATTATATTGTTGTAGGCGATTTTAATGTTTATACTGATGAAGAGCAGGCATTTCAAAAATTGGTAAATCCTGCATTTTCGCCGATTGCCTTTTACGATCCGATTAATCAATTAGGCGATTGGAATTCAAACTATGCCTACCGCTTATACCACACTCAATCAACTCATGACGATTCTGATTCTGATTGCCATAGTTACGGCGGCATGGACGATCGTTTTGATTTTATTCTGATTGCTGGCTCGATAAAAGACGGAACCGCAAATGTTGAATACAAGCAAGATTCGTATTGGGCCGTTGGTCAGGATGGGCTACATTATAATAAAAGCATCAATTCGCCAACAAATAGCACATTACCTGCCGAGGTTATTGATGCTCTTTACAACATGAGCGATCACTTGCCAGTAGTAGCCGAGTTTTACATGGGCGATCAAAATAGTAATATTAGCTTATCCACCGATCCATTTTTTTATGCGAACGTTGCAAATCCGATATCTGAAGAAATAAAATATCAGTTGAAGACTGTTTATCGAAAAGAAATAAAAGTTAGCTTAATTAGCATAACAGGAGCTATCGTTTTCGAAGATGTGATTATTTCTGAACCTGGTCAAATATATTCTCACAATGTTTCGGGCTTAAAAGATGGGATGTATATTCTGAACTTTAGTGGCGAGGGAATAAATCAATCAGTTCGACTTGTTAAGGCATCACAAGAATAAATGAAGAAAGATTATAGGGGTGTACTTCAAAAAATTATCCGTTTAAGCTCAAAAGAAGCTGATAATCTTTTTAATGAACTTCACAAAAAGGAATTTGAGAAAATTGATTGTTTGCAATGTGCTAAATGTTGTCGCGATTTGGGTCCACTTTTAACTGATAGAGACATTCAAAAGTTATCTCAGTTTCTCAAAATCAAACCATCAGCATTTACCGAAAAATATTTACGAATCGACGAAGATGGTGACTACGTTTTTAAGTCGATGCCTTGTCCTTTTATTGGCAACGATAATTACTGCGCGGTTTATGAATCAAGGCCTACTGCTTGTCGCGACTATCCACATACCGATCGTAAAAACATTAAAGGAATATTGGATATTTGCATAAAAAATGCAGCAATCTGTCCAGCTGTGGAGAATATTTTGGCAGAAATTGATAGGAGGGGCTAAGCAGTGGTCGGTGGCTTCGGCTTACTTCGACACTTCGAGCAGCCTCAGTGCATCGCTCCGCTCAGCACGAGTCGCTCAGGAACCGTGGTCGGTGGGTTTGCTATTTTCTTTTCATATTTGACGTTTACATTTCCTCCCAACGTAACTGATAACTAAGAGCAAATTATCGTAGGAAATGTAAAGTCGCTAATCAAGTTCAATCCTTTTTAACTTTCCATCATCCGCCATAGCGGTTATGGAAACGTTGAAAAGACTACGAAAGACATGCAAAGTCTTGGTTTTTTTCAGGCACACTAGAATTATAAGCGATGATCGGTATGTCAAAGAATGCTAAATTACTTGCTTTAGTCCTGCGGGGTTTTGCAGTAAACCTCCTTAGCCTCAGCCTTAGCCTTAGCCTTTTCTTCTATGTAAATCCTAAAAACGATAGGCAAAATAGAGAAAGCCGACAATAATCCAAGAACCAAAACCTAAAAAAGGTGTTATACAATAATAATTTGTAAATGCCGTTTTGGTAATATTATTATTTTTGCAAAAATTCGACTGATGAACAAGGTTATTTTGGGATTACTACTGATATTGTCGGCAACTACTGTTTTAGCACAGGCAGGCGGCGACAACACTTACGAATTTCTTAATTTGCCGGCTGGCGCACGAACTGCTGCCCTAGGAGGAAACAATGTCTCGCACTATGACAATGATTTAAACTTTGTTCTAAGTAATCCAGCATTGCTACGTCCAGAAATGAGCGACAAAATCACATTGAATTACATTAACTATTTAAGCGACATAAATTTTGGTTATATTTCTTATGCACGCGATTTTAAGGGAATTGGAACTTTTGCGGCAGGGATACAATATATTAATTATGGTACATTTTTACATTCCGACGAGACAGGAGTAATATATGGTGAATTTGTGCCCTCAGAGTATTCGTTTAATATTGCATATTCGGCGCCATTAACTTCAAAAATTCAGTATGGTGCGAACCTTAAAACTGTATATTCATCTTTCTTCCAATATTTTTCTTCGGGAATCGCGCTTGATGCAGGTTTAGCTTATGTTGACACCGCATCTTTGTTTTCTGCAGGACTAGTGATGAAAAATTTGGGCATTCAAATAAATCCTTACACTCCAGGATTTAGAGAACCTTTGCCATTTGATGTTCAAATTGGGGTAACAAAAAAACTCAAACATGCTCCATTCAGATTTTCGTTAACAGCTCACAATTTAACTCGCTGGAATCTTAAATACACTAGTGTTTTCGACAATACCTATGAACTTAATGCTAACGAAACTGCTGATACAACTTTTGGTCAGAAACTTACCAAAACCATGAATAAAGTTGGTGCCGTTGGAGATGAGCTTATTCGACATATTGTTTTAGGTGTTGAACTCGTTCCTCACGAAAACTTTTA
>JAQVGK010000439.1 GCA_028696755.1 Bacteroidales bacterium
CACGTCCTTACGAACAAAAATTAATCAAGAAAAAGAAGACAGATAGCAGAAATTATCCTGAAGAAATAAAATGCTGACAGATACGAAGAAATTTTGTTTTTCTCCCCCCGCACAAAGAGAGAAAATCAGGCAACCCCACCGCACAAACAGCACATCCCGCAAAATACACAGGCAAACGCACAAATCCCATTTTGCGGGAAGAGCTGTTTTTCAGCCCACGCACCGCAGGTAATTCGAAGCTTTATCTGTACTTTTAGAGCTTTTACAAACAAGATTGAAGATTTAATCATATGTCAGAAGACCAGAAAAAACAATTAGAACAACAACTTTGGAATGTTGCTGATACACTTCGGGGGAGAATGAACGCCGATGAGTTCCGAGACTACATACTCGGATTTATCTTTTACAAGTATCTGGCAGAAAAAATGGAGATTTATGCCAACAAAATTTCAAAACCCGACGGCATTACCTACAAGGACATACAGGAAAACACCGAACAAGGAAAAGAATACATCGAAGCAATTCGAGAAGAATCATTGGAGAAACTCGGATACTTCCTAAAGCCATCCGAGTTGTTTTGCGAATTGGTAAAACGTGGAAACGGGCTTGGACACGATGCATTTGAAACCGACCAGGAACAAATCGAAGCCATTAAATCAGGGAAACTTGACGATAAGGTAACCGCAAGTAATTTCATTCTCGAAGACCTTCAAAAAATCCTGATTAATATCCAAAACAGTACAATGGGTACTGATAGCGAAGAAGATTTCGACAATCTTTTCGAGGATATGGATTTAAACAGCACCAAGCTTGGTAAAACTCCCGAAGCACGAAATACCATAATTGCAAAGGTGCTAGCGCACCTTAACAAAATTGATTTCAGGCTTGAAGATACCGAGCTCGATGTTTTAGGCGATGCATACGAATACCTCATTGGACAATTTGCCAGTGGCGCAGGAAAAAAGGCAGGAGAATTTTACACCCCACAAGGAGTAAGTACTATCTTGGCAAAACTGGTAACGACTGGAAAAACAAAATTAAAATCGGTTTACGACCCAACCTGTGGTTCGGGTTCTTTATTGTTGCGTGTAGCCTAAGAGGTTGAGAATGTTAACAACTATTACGGACAGGAACTCAACCGTACCACATACAACCTATGTCGAATGAACATGATTTTGCACGATGTGCATTACCGTAAATTCGACATTAAACAGGAAGATACGCTGGAACACCCTCAACACCTCGATATGCGTTTCGAGGCTGTGGTGGCAAATCCCCCTTTCTCGGCCAAGTGGAGTGCCAACCAGCTATTCACAAGCGACGACCGTTTTAGCCAATACGGCAAGCTGGCACCCAGCAGTAAAGCCGACTTTGCATTTGTGCAACACATGATTTACCAGCTAGACGACAACGGCATTATGGCAATTGTACTACCTCATGGCGTTTTATTCCGAGGGGCTGCAGAAGGGCATATCCGCCGTTTCCTGATTGAAGAAAAAAACTATCTCGATGCAGTAATTGGATTACCAACCAATATATTTTACGGCACAACTATTCCAACATGTATTTTAGTATTTAAGAAGTGTCGTGAGAATCCAGAAAACATCCTGTTTATTGATGCCTCACAGGAATTCGACAAAGCCAAAACGCAAAACTTTTTACGCCCTGCCGACATTAATAAAATTATAGATACCTACCACAACCGCACCGTAATTGAAAAGTACAGCCATTTGGCAAGCCTACAGGAAATTGCCGAAAACGACTATAACTTAAATATACCCCGTTATGTCGACACCTTCGAAGAGGAAGAACCCATCGACATTAACGCCGTTGCCTCCGAAATAAAAGCACTCGACCAGCAAATGGTTGAAACCGATAAAACCATTGAGGCTTTTTGTAAAGAATTGAACATCTCAACGCCTTTTTAAGTATGGAAAAAGTTAAAAATATACCCCAGTTGAGATTCCCTGAGTTTGAAGGAGAGTGGGAAAATAAAAAGTTGGGAAGGATTTCAAAGTTCTCAAAAGGTAAAGGGATTGCAAAAGCTGATATTTCAGAAAATGGAAAAACAGAATGCATTCGTTATGGAGAGCTTTATACTTATTATAATGAAGTAATCAGTGAGGTTATTTCAAAAACAGATGTTGATAAAAAAGAACTAGTATTAAGTGAGCAAAATGACGTAATAATACCTGCATCAGGTGAATCGCAAATTGATATTGCAACTGCATCCTATGTTCCAAGGTCAGGAATTGCACTTGGTGGAGATTTGAATATTATTAGAACTAATGGCAATGGAATATTCCTTGCCTATTATCTAAATAATGGGAAAAGAAATGATATAGCTAAACTTGCTCAAGGAATTTCGGTTGTACATTTATATTCAAGTCAATTAGCACTATTACAACTTAAGATTCCCTCCCTCCCCGAACAAAAACGCATAGCCTCCTTCCTAACCTCAGTCGATGAAAAACTAACCGCCCTTAAAAAGAAAAAAGCCCTTTTAGAGCAATACAAAAAAGGGGTAATGCAAAAGATTTTTTCTCAGGAAATTCGATTTAAGGATGAGGATGGAAAGGAGTTTCCGAAGTGGGAGAAAAAGAAGTTGGGGGAGTTTTTAAGCATCCCTCCAAAAATGAAACCTAAAATAATTGATAAAGAAAAATTACTAACTGTAAAACTTCATCTAAAAGGAGTTTTGAAGAATGAAAACACTGAAAGTTTATCGATTGGTTCAACTATTTATTATATAAGACACAAAGGGCAGTTTATTTATGGGAAACAGAATTTATTTAACGGTGCATTTGGTATAATCCCCGAAGAATTTGACGGTTTTTTATCTTCAGGTGATGTGCCATCATTAGATATTGATTACAAGAAATGTAATAGTAGTTTCTTATCTTATAGTTTAAGTCGAGAATCATTTTATAAGAAACTAGAGAATATTGCAAGTGGTTCTGGAAGCAAACGAATACATGAAGAAACATTGTTAAATGTGGAGGTCGTTTTCCCTTCTCTTCCCGAACAAACCAAAATCGCCAATTTCCTTTCTTCCATCGACCAAAAAATATCCCATTGCCAACAGCAAATTGAGCAAACTACCCAATGGAAAAAAGGATTGTTACAAAAAATGTTTGTTTAATGGAAGAGTTACTGAACAAACAGATATTAGAATGGTGGCATCTGTTACCCGATAACTTAAAAGGTAATATGCCAACATTCATTCATCCATTAAATATAAATGCAGACATCTTGTTTGTTGGTTTAAATCCATCAGGAGACACTTCAGTTAAAGAACCACTAACTAATATATCAGACATACAGATTCAGGAAAAGATTGAACTTGAAACGAGAGCTATTTTTGGTGAAGGTGCAAGCAGAGAAGGTCAGTATAAAACCTATTATGCTCCTTTATCTGACATAGCAGATACGCTTGGTGTTGCTTTTGAACATTGCGATTTATTTCAAATGAGCTTTCGAACAGCAAGTGTAGTGGTTTCTGAATTGTTCGGTTCAGACAAAAAGCTAAAACCTTGTCATAGTAAACAC
>JAQVGK010000440.1 GCA_028696755.1 Bacteroidales bacterium
CATGTAAAACGATAGCATCTCTCTGAGCCATAGTCATTCTTGGTACGAGCACCCCTGAGTTGGTTGAAACAACATCCAACATTGCAGATGCGTCAGGAGTATTGGTGTTTACCCCAACATTTTGAGCAGAGATATTTACTGACAATAACACTGCCAATGAAGTTAATGCTGTTAAAACAACAACATTGATTGATTTTTTTACTCTTTGATTTTTCATAGTTATAATTTTTATATTGTTTTATTTTTGAAAATTTCTTAAAAACGACTTCTTCCACTTCCATTATCCCTGTAAATATCATATCCAAGCATTAACTCGAAGGTTCCATTCTGATAATTTGATAATCTTGATGTTGCATAATCAAATGCAAAACCGAAAATGAAATCTTTGTATTTTACACCAAGCATTGCAATCACATCTCCAGAAGAGCGATAAGAGAAACCAAGCCAGTAGTCTTTTAAATAAGCAGCTTTTAAATTAATGTCTGCTTGAAATGGAGCTTTAAACGAACTCTTTAGTAAAGCAGATGGTTCAAGACTGAAATCTTCGTTAATGTAAAACATATATCCTCCAATCAGGTGATAATGTCTTGCTAAAGTGTTCATATCGAGATACTCATCACCAATTTTTACTGGTAATTCAATGAGTTGGTTAGCTGAAAACCCAACATAATACTTTTTGCCGTGTAGGTACATTCCGAAATCACTCTCAGGTAGCCAAGCATTTTCTCTGTTGTAGTTTAATTCTGGATCATCCGCATCAAGATAGGTTAAATTAGCGTAATTCATTTGATATTGGAAAACTTGAATTGATAAACCAAAAGCAAGTTTCGACTCATCATTAAACACAGGAAGTATGTATGAGTAGTTTCCTTGTAAACCTATTCTTGATTCTGGCCCAAACCTATCGGCAAAAACGAGACCTCCAACACCCATTGTGCCGTTATTAAGAAGCAAATGTCCGCTTAACATTTGTGTTGAAGGTGCATTTTCTATTCCCACCCATTGTTGGCGAGCTGTAAGCCTTAACTCAATGGCATCTGAACTGCCTGTTACGGCTGGATTTAGTAGAAAACGGTTCAGCATATACTGGCTATACAAGGGTAGTTGCTGAGCAAAAAGTCCACTTGATGCCAGAAAAATTATTATTATTGATAAATAAATTCTTTTCATAGCTGTAATTATTATCTAATGATTGTTACTGTTCCTTTATATGAATCTGTATCTTCCAGAACGAGAAGGTAAACATAGGTTCCGAATGGCAATTCTTTACCTTTATGTGTTCCATCCCATTGATTTGCAGGATCGTGATATTCAGTCCCGCTACCTGTAAATATAAATACTTCATCGCCCCAGCGGTCAAATATTACAATTTCAACATCGTCAAATGCTTGAATTCCTTGAATTCTCCATCTGTCATTATACCCATCACTATTTGGAGTTAGAACATCTGGAATTAGCAAGTCAGGAATTATATCCGGAATTACAACAATAATAACACTGTCGGTAGCACCGCAAAATTCGTCAATGGTATAGAATATTTCGTGTTCACCAATTCCTGCCGTTTCGGCTAAGAATTCTCCTGTACTGGCATTAATACCTAAGCCCGACCAGTAGCCGCCAATTGTAACAGGGTTGACTGTTATGGCAGGATCGCTAAAGAACAAAGTGTCAACAGGATAAATTGATGCATCTGCTCGTTGATAAATTGTAATTGTAATTGTGTCGGCATCTCCGCATTGACCGGGAATGGTATAGATTATTTCGTGTTCGCCTTCGCCAGCAATAACTGGATCAAACTCGCCAGTAATCGGATCAATGCTTTCGCCCGACCAGATTCCTCCTGCTGGAACGGCTTCCAGATCAACAGCATTGTTGTCGTTACAGAAAAAGCCAGGCTCTGTTATATCAGAAGTAGCATACGGTATAACTAGTACATCTGTATTCGATGAAGATGTACATCCATTAGTACCTGTAACTGCAACAGTGTAAGTTCCATTTGCAAGTAATCCTGCGTTATTAATTATAGGGTTTTGATCAGTAGAAATAAAACTATTTGGACCAGACCATGACCATGTGATTGCATCTGTACCATTTTCTGACAAGTTAACATCAGAATTTTCACACACTGGAGAATTATTAGATGCAATAACTTCTGGTAATTCAAGTACAGTAAGTGAGAAGGATGAGCTTGCTGATGTGCATGGACTTCCTGATGGGTTGTCGGTAACAAAATTTATTGTTACTGTATTTCCAATGTCGCCAGCAGCAGGTGTATAAGTAAAACTAAATGGACTTACAGAATAATTTATTTCTACAAGGCTACCTGTGCCATCATGTGAAGCATTAACTTGTGTGGCAGAACCACCAAATGTATTTCCTGTTACCGTAATCGCATCTGTTCCACAAATACTGCCTGAATTATCGGCCAAAGTAATAGTTGGAGGATTGTCACATCCACAATCAACACTAATTGAGCTACCTGAAGTACTACAACCAGTTGTGGTATTTGTTACAGTTATAGTGTAATTCCCATTTGCTAATGAGCCAAAAACATTTGAACTTTGTGCTCCTGTACCAATATTGTACTCGTACTCAGCTCCAAGAGGTGAACTTACTGTTAATATTCCTTCATCAACGCCACCGCTGCAGTCAACACTTGTTATTGGTGCAGACGGGTTGTCGTTAACAGTTACATCAACTGAAGATTGTGCAGTACAAGAGTTGTTAGCTATAACATTAAGAGTGTAGATTCCGTCGTTGACAAGATTCGAATTGGTAATTATTGGATTTTGATCACCAGAACTATAACTCTCGGGACCAGTCCATGCCCATGTAGCAATATCAGTTCCTGTTCCTGTAAGTTCAATATCTTCGCCGGCACAAACAGGTGAATTTGACGAAGCAGAAATTGTAGGAATTTCAAGAATTGTTATTGCAAGTGTTTGAGTAGCCTCATTACAAGGTAAGCCAAGTGGATTATTTGTCGTTACAATTATATTTACTGTATTTCCAATATCTGTTGCATCGGGTGTGTATGAGAATGTAAACGGACTGGCGCTAATTGTTGTTTGATCAAGATTTCCCGCGCCATCATGCGATAAACTTACTTGCGTTGAACTACCGCCAAAAGTATTGCCACTTAAGGTATATACTTGAGTTCCGCAAATATCGTCTGATAAAGTAGTCAAACTTAACGTTGGTTGATCTGCACATCCACATGTTAATGTTACTGGCGCTCCAGCAGCTGTACATCCTGTATTTATATCCTGAACAGTAACGGAGTATGTTCCGTTTGTTAATGGGCCAAAGCCAATACCAGCCTGATATGTGCCAGTTATACTATATTCATATTCGGCTCCAAGTGGAGAAGTCACAGTTATAAGACCATTGTCTTCGCCACCGCTGCAATCCGTACTAACAATAGGTGCATCTGGATTTGTATTCACAACAACATTTACATTTGCTAATGCTTGACAACCAAATGCATCTTCGCCAAGTACTGTATATAAACCAGCATTTATAAGCACTGCGCCACTAATA
>JAQVGK010000441.1 GCA_028696755.1 Bacteroidales bacterium
ACTTGATTGTGTCCAGAGTGATGAAGAAAGAAGGCTATCAGCAAATTGTAATTGACAAACTTGCTATTTACGTGATTGTAGGTGTAGTTGCTGGTCTCAGGCTTGGACATTGTCTTTTTTATAATCTAGTTTATTACCTAACGCATCCAATCGAAATTCTTTATGTTTGGGAAGGTGGTTTGGCTAGTCATGGTGGTGCTGCTGGAATATTACTTGCAGTTTGGCTGTATTCTCGTAAAATAAAAATGTCGTTCCTAGGTTTGCTCGATAGAATTGTACTAATTGTTCCACTTGCTGGTGGAATGGTTAGGTTAGGCAATTTGATGAATTCGGAAATTTTTGGTGTGCAAACTACTGTTCCATGGGCTTTTAAATTTTTAAGAAATAAAGAAGATTTATTACCTGCAATAAATGCCTCGGGAGGAAAATGCGAAATTTCCGATCTAAACTGTCTTGCCGATTATTGGGTAGCGCGACATCCCACTCAGCTCTACGAAGCCATTTTTTACCTTCTGATGTTCGTGGTTTTCTTTTTTATCTTTAAAAAGTTTATTAAGCAATGGAAAGAAGGTACATTCTTGGGTTGGTTCGTAACTGTGCTTTTTGTTTTCCGCTATCTTATCGAATTTACAAAAGTTGATCAAGTAGAATTTACTGGATGGACCGACGCAATAAAAATGGGACAGCTACTTAGCGTGCCATTTATTCTACTTGGATTATATTTCCTTGGGCGGGGTTATGGCTGGTTTAAACCAAAAGCTAATAAAACTGAGATAAAAAAATAGCTAAACACATTGTGCATTTTTTTGTTTTTTAACATGATTTCTGATTAGTTTATTCATAAATCCGAAATATGTTTGTCAATAATCATTTAATGTAAAATCGAAAATTAGAGATATGAAAAATTTCGAGTTCTACAATCCAGTAAGAATATTTTTTGGTAAGGACCAAATTTCCAAAATTGCTCTGGAGCTTAAACCATACAGTAAAATAATGCTTGTTTACGGTCAGGGTAGCATCAAGCGAAATGGTGTTTATGATAGGATTATGTCTGTTTTGGGAGAAAAAAATATTGTCGAGTTTAGTGGAGTCGAGCCTAATCCTGTTTACGAAACACTAATGAAAGCTGTTGAACTCGCAAAAAAAGAACAGGTCGATTTTCTTTTGGCTGCAGGTGGCGGATCGGTAATTGATGGCACTAAATTTATTGCTGCAGCTGTTAAATATAAGGGTGAAGATCCATGGGAAATGCTTTCGAAATATGCTAAAGTTGAAGATGCTTTGCCACTTGGATCTGTACTTACCTTGCCAGCAACTGGCTCGGAAATGAATGGAGGCTCGGTTGTTACACGTAAATCGTGTAGCGAAAAACTTGCTTTTGGTTCGCCGCTTCTTTTGCCTAAATTCTCGGTTCTTGAACCCGAAACAATGTATTCTTTACCAGATATTCAGATTGCAAACGGAATTGTGGATGCTTTTGTGCACATAACCGAGCAATATCTTACTTATCCAATGGCCGGAGATGTTCAAGACGAATGGGCGGCTTCTCTACTTAGAGTGCTGATAAAAAATGGTCCAGCAGTTTTGCAAAACCGTAACGATTACGATGCAAATGCAAATCTGATGTGGGCAGCAACTATGGCTCTTAATGGACTTATTGCAAAAGGCGTTGCTGAGGATTGGAGCACTCACATGATAGGACACGAGATTACTGCACTTTATAATATCGACCATGCTCAAACCTTGGCAATTGTTCTGCCTGGAATTTTGCGAAATCGAAAGAATGAAAAATCTGCAAAAATATTGCATTACGCAAAGAGTGTGTGGGGAATAAATTCTGGAAATATTGATGCTGACCTAGAAGAAGCAATCGCTAAAACTGAAAGCTTTTTCAATTCTGTAGGGATTAAAACCAGATTATCGGATTATAACATTCCCGAATCTGCAATCGACATCATTTGCAAAAAGCTTGAGGATAAAAAATATGTTAAGCTTGGCGAGAATAAAAACATAACTCCTGCTGTGGTTAAAGAAGTGCTTCGATCGAGGTTGTGAGTTTTTTTACTACTTTTTGGTTGGATTTTTGCTTACTCGCAGATTTTTATTTAATTCGCATTTTAATTTGTTGTATGAAAAGCTTTAAATTCTTCTTACTTTCTTTATTTGCCTTAATGGCAACATTATCGAGTGCGCAAACTAATTTTGAACCATACTTCCTATATCTTAAAGATTCAAAGGTAAAAATTGGGCATTACAACAAGCGGTCAATTCCTCAAGGGTTTACGGTTTATACTGTTACCGAATATATCGATACCGACACTATTGATTATTTCACTATAAAGGTTGAGACTCTTGACCGTTATCAGCGACTTTTGAACACCGAAACTTTTGATGCTCGTTTTTTCGAAGGTGAAGTCGTAGTCGAAAAGCTTTTTTTAATGAATGTTGATTCATTGGCCGTGATTGATGAATCGAATTATATTATCGAAGGTAGAGATTATGTAATTCCAGCTTTTATGGCAAATGGAATTGCACTAAGTTCTGCTTGGGTAGAGTTTATTAAAAACGATCAGTCGGCATACAAAATTTCTGAATTTAGCAGAATGGTTGATAGTTTCGAGAAAATAAAAACTGCCGCTGGAGAGTTTGATGCATGTCTTATTTCCAGTAAACTCGAGACAAACTACGGCGAAAACGAACTTTTTAGTGTTTATGCTTATTACACTCGTGGAATAGGACCTGTGCGGATCAACTACTTTAACACTAAGCGTAAACTCGTTAAATATTCCGAAATTGTGGAGTATAGTATCCCTGGGAAATCCTAATTGCCCTTTATGCAGATGATATTCATAACCTTATTAAATTTTCTTAGTTTGCTTGTGTTTGCTTTGCGGCAGAAAGCTTAGCTTAAATAAATCAAAAGAAAGTAAAAAAAATATTACAGATTAAAAAAAATCAGTTATTTTTGCATCTCCAAAAACCGCCCAGGTGGTGAAACTGGTAGACACGCCAGCTTGAGGGGCTGGTGTCCTTAAGGATGTGCAGGTTCGATTCCTGTCCTGGGCACAAAAGAAACTTCCAAAGAAATTTGGGAGTTTTTTTATACAATATAACTGAATGATTTGCTTGTTGAATGTACGGACAATTATTTTATTTGCTTTGTGTATTATTGAGTCTTATCTTTGCAATTAAGAGTTAAAAATTCAATTATGGCAACATATACCTTGGAAATAAACGAAAAAACCCAAACTGGTAAAAAGCTTTTAGACTTCTTAAAGAGCTTAGGTTTTGTTAAAATTAGCAAATCGAAAAATATCAAAGGATTGGATTTGGCAATAAATGAAATGGAGGGTGGCAAAACAACAAAATGCAAAGACTTTGACGAATACTTAGGGACTACTGAAAAACTTTACAACACTTGATTCTAAGGCAAAATTGTTGATATTTTGACCGATTTAGTGCAAGCAAAAATAGTAAATGATTTAAAAAACCTTGCAGTATATTTTAATCTCGAAA
>JAQVGK010000442.1 GCA_028696755.1 Bacteroidales bacterium
CAAGTAGAAATCACCTTGTCTGGTTTCCTTTACATCGAAAAAATAAGTGCGATTTCCTGCCCTGATAGCTACTGAATGAATCTCTTCTCTCCTTTTTTCACTGCCTTCCATACAATACTTTTTATTGTTCATCACAAATTTATAAAAAAAAAAGATACAAAGTGCTATTTGTATCATTTTTTTTCATGGCTGTTGTTTTTTTTGCATCGTTAAAAAATAAATAACTACTTTTGCGCAAAATTTAAAGTACATTAACATGATTAGCCGAAGGTTAGTAAGAATAAAGGCGATGCAGACCTATTATGCATTTTTGCAAGATGGTGGAGAACAAAACATCAGTACCCTAACAAAGGAGTTGGAACACAATATAAATCAATCTTACCGTCTTTTCATCCATTTACATTGCTTGCTTTCGGCAGTATTCGACTTTGCCACCGAGCGCATCGAAATTGGTCGAAACAAACACATTAAAACTGATGCAGATATAAATCCAAACACGAAATTCACTGACAACAGAATAATTGCTAATCTGCACAAGGACATACGCATAGCAAAGGCTCTAACCGATAAAAATTTCAACTGGAAAGAATATCCAGAATTTGTTAAATCTCTATATCTTCAAATAACAAATTCGCAATATTACCGCGACTATATGGCAGAGAAAACTAGTTCCATATCGCAGGATTTTGACATTTTGAACAAGATTATTTCTAAAACTATTATTTACAATGAGCAATTAGAAGAAATTCTCGAAGAACAAAGTATATATTGGAATGACGATTTGGAGTTTCTTTGCAGTAATATGATTCAAAATTTTAAAAAATATAACGATAAGACCATAGAAAACTTCAGAATCCCAGCAGTATTTAAGAATGACGAAGATGAAGAGTTTTCTTACACTTTAATCAAACTAACAGCATTGCATCACAAAGAATTTGACCAGATAGTTTTAGACTCTTTGAAAAAGTGGGAACTTGATAGAATTGCTTTTGTTGACAGGGTAATTCTCCACCTTGCTCTAGCAGAGATAACACAGATGCCAGACATGCCAGTTAAAGTAACGATAAACGAATATTTAGATATAGCGAAGTTTTATAGTACCGAAAAAAGCAGTGTTTTTATCAATGGGATTCTAGATAAAGTTTATTCAGAACTAAAGAATGCTGGAGCGCTAAACAAATCTGGTTTGGGAATGGTTGAGTAATCTTTAACAATGTTTTAATAAAATGACCTGCTAAAACACATCTTTTAACTTTAAAAGTATTATCTTTGTTGCGGTCTTTAAACATTTTGAGAATATGAAAACATACACCTTATTTTTAGTCGTAATTCTATCCGTTGCACTTTTTTCATGCAATAACGATAAAAAAACCGGTGGAGAATACAACATTACAAACCCCGGCACTGCAGACGGAGACAGCGATTCGAACGGATTGCCAACAATAGATTTTGAAGAACTTGAGTTTAACTTTGGCACTGTAATTCAGGGCGAAAAAGTAGCTCACAGCTTTGTTTTTAAGAACAATGGTAATGGGAATCTTATCATTTCAAATGTAAAAGCATCATGTGGCTGTACAGTGCCAAAATGGACTAAAGAACCAATAAAACCAGGTCAGACTGGAACGATTGAACTAATGTTTGATTCATCGAACAGAGATGGCAAACAAACTAAATCGGCAAAAGTGTATTCAAACACTCAGCCAAATGTTACGGAACTTACAATCCGTTGCGAAGTAATTAATTAAATGTCGAATATAACTTAACTAAATTTATGAATCAATTAATTTTAATGGCTCAACAGGGAACAGATCAAAGCCCATGGAGCTCGGTAATTTTCTTAGTTTTAATCGTTGCTGTATTTTACTTCTTTATGATTCGTCCTCAGATGAAAAGACAAAAAGAAGCAAAAAAATTCCGCGATGGTCTCCAAAAAGGTGATAAAGTAATTACTGCAGGTGGCATATATGGTAAGATTGCTGAGGTTCACGACACATATCTTTTTGTCGAAATAGATACCAATGTAAAAATTAAAGTTGATAAAGCATCTGTAGTTGCATCACCAGAAGATATTCAGCAGCCACAGAAATAATTTTGCCCGATGACTGAAGGCGTAAAGACTAAAGGAAATATTGCGGCTTATATTGCACGACAATTTAAGAACCGCAATATTTTTATTTTTATGTTCTTCTTGCTAGTATCTGCATTTCTTTGGTTTTTAAATTATGTAAACAAGGAACATTCAACTTACATACGAATTCCTTACAAATTTGAAAATCTTCCTGCGAAATCAAAGGTTTCGAAAGAAACTGCTGATCAATTAACTGTTCAGATTTATGGACATGGTTACAATTTATTACGCGAGATGGCTGAGCAGGTAAAACTGCCCGTAACCATTGATTTTGCAAACAAAGAGATTCCAATTGTTTTTCATAGATTAGAATCTAATCCTAATAAGAGTTTTATTCTAACTGATGATATTATTCCATTCTTATCAAAAAGATTTGGGAATAACATCAAAGTTACTGGCGTAAATCCAGATACTTTGTTCTTTGATTTTGCAGAAAGCTTTTCGAAGAAAGTTCCAGTTATTAATAACAATATTTACAAAATTGCTCCTGAATATATGCAAAGTGGCAAAATCACATGCACTCCAGATTCTGTATGGGTTTACGGGCCAAAACATATTACCGATACAATTACAGCAGTTTATTGTGAAGTAAAAGATGTTGACGAAATAGGCGAAAGTCATGTCACAGAGGCAAAATTAAAAAGCATTAAAGACATTAGTTTTTCAAAATCAAAAGTCCTAGTTAATATACCGGTAGAAAAGTTTACGGAGACTTCTGCCGACATCGCAATAAAACTGGTTAATGCTCCCGATTCGCTTCACGTAACACTAATACCCGATAAAGTACAAGTATATTATAAAGTACCACTTTCGCTTTACGAAAAAATAAGCAAATCCGACTTTGAGGTTGTTGCAGATTATACAAAAAGAAAAAATGAAAACCTCAGCATCGAAATTAAATCAACAAATCCTTACATAGAGATTACCAAAAGCTCTATTATTAGTACTTCGTTTATTTTGGAGCGAAAGAAGCAAAAATGATCAGCATAGGAATAACAGGAATTATTGGCTCTGGAAAGTCGATGGTCTCAAAAATATTTGAAACCCTTGATTTTCCTGTTTATTATGCGGATAACGAAGCTAAAAAGCTAATGATTGAAAATAATGAAATTAAAACCAATCTGATTAACGAGTTTGGAGCGAATATATATATTAATGGTATCCCAAATAAAGAACATATTTCCAGACTTGTTTTTGGAGACAGTCAAAACAGAGAAAAAGTAAACTCGATTGTTCACCCAGTTGTTATCGATAATTTTAAAAATTGGCTTAAATTTAATGCGATTGCAGGAAAAAAAATGGTGGCAATAGAATCTGCTTTACTTTATCATGCGAAAATTGATAAAATTACGGATTTCAATATTGAAGTTATTTGTTCAGAGC
>JAQVGK010000443.1 GCA_028696755.1 Bacteroidales bacterium
ACTATCTTGATGAATTTTGCTATAAGTTTAATCGTAGATACTACGGAGAAGCTCTGTTCAATAGATTACTAGTGGCGTGTGTTAGTTATAAAAATGAATTTAGGTACAAATACGGATAATCATTAAATATAATAATGATAATTCAGGAAAAAGTGCAATGCCCTCATCGTATTTTTCTACAGCTTTTTCGGGTTGTTTAAGATAATCATAACAAGTCGCATAGTTAATATAAATCATGTCGAGGTTATACCCACCTGGGTTTGTCTCAATTGCATATTCACAAACTGCGATACATTCAGCAAATTTACCAGAATGCAGCAAGGTTAATGACTTCTCGGCTAAGGCAAGCATATTTGTGCTGTCAATTTTTAGTGCCTCGTCGTATTTTGCAATTGCTTCGGAATATTTTCCTGCATCATGCAATTTTACCCCTTGATCAACAAGAGTTTGAATTTCTTCGTATGACTGAGAAAAGCTAATTGTAACTACAACCAATAAATACAAAAACAAAATGACTCTTTTCATAACACAAACTTTAGGACATAAAACTACAACAAATAATTTACTTAATTATTGCCAATAAGATTAAATCAACAAATTTAATAGTCCCAGATATTGCACAAATTGCATCTTGTATAATATCAAGAAATCCTACCATCGGATTACCAATGTTTATATAATTTTACAAAAAAGATGCAACCCATTTTATTAATGGTAGTCTATGGTTTAAATTTAAAACTGATTTTATGAGAAAAATTACTTTATCCTTAACTTTGTTATGTTTCAGTTTATTAATGTTTGGTCAGAATCAATGGGTTAAGCTAAACCCAGCGCTTTCTGAAGATTATAAAATTGAAATTATTGAGCAGTCGGCTGATGAAATGACTATTAAGCTCAACATTAATTCTTATCGTTTAGATGAGGTCACAACTCCACGTGGCACAGCCTATGTTGTTAAGACTCCAGAATGCAGAAATTCATATCAAAAAGGAGCACCAGATTTACCATTTGTTACAGCAGCCCTTGCAATTCCAGACCATGGGGGATACAAGTATGAAGTAATTTCCTCAAACTTCAGCACAATTAATAATATCGACATTGCGCCATCAAAAGGAACAATTTACAGAAATGTTGATCCAGCCACTGTGCCTTATGAGTATGGAAGAGAGTATAATTTCAACGATTTTTTTCCTCTTAACCGAAGCACAATGTCCGATCCATACATTCTAAGAGATGTTAGAGGTTCGAACATTACAATCTTGCCATTCTGTTACAATGCAATAAGCAAAGAATTAAGAATTTATAATGAAATAATCGTAAAGATTAAATTCAATGATGATTCATACATCAATGAAATAAGTTCAGTTAAAGCAACTCGCGACGTTGATTTTAATGGAATATACGATCGTACATTCTTAAATTATAAAACATCCTCAAAATACACCGCTTTGGACGAAGGCACACCAGGAAACATCTTAATTATTGCCAAAGACACTTATGCATCAGCAATGGCTGATTATATTAACTGGAAACGCGAAAAAGGTATCGAAACCGAGCTGGTTTTAATGAGTGCAATAGGAACAACTTCGGCTCAAGTTAAGACCTACATTCAAAACTATTACAATACCAACGATTTAACTTATGTTCTTTTGGTTGGTGATGCAGCAGATGTTCCGATTATTACTGTTAGCGGTCAAGATACTGACAATGGCTATACCTACCTTGCTGGTGGTGACGGATACGCTGATATTTTTATTGGTAGATTTTCTGGAAATTCATTAGCAGATATCCAAACACAAGTTGATAGAACTGTTCATTACGAAAAAGAACTGAGCACCTCGGACACTTGGCTCGAAAATGCATTTGGTTCAGCCTCTAACGAAGGTGGAGGAAGTAATGGGCACGATGGTGGCGAATCTGACGCTGTACATATGAATAATATCAAAACAGATCTCGAAAACTATGGCTACACTGTAACCTCAGTTTATCAGGATGGTGGTTCAAATGCACAGATTACAACAGCATTCAATAATGGTATAGGCATTGCAAATTATATTGGTCATGGCGATGTAACTCTTTGGGTAAATACTAATTTTACTAATACACAGGTAAATGCTTTAACTAATGCTAAAAAACTTCCTTTCATCTGGAGTGTAGCATGCGTTAATGGTGATTTTAACGGAAACACATGCTTTGCTGAGGCTTGGCTTCGTGCAACAAATGGTGGAAATGCTACTGGAGCTGTTGCATTTTTAGGTTCTACAATCAATCAAAGTTGGAATGAGCCTATGACTGGCCAAGACGAAATGGTTGATATTTTAATGGAAACTTATCCTTCGAATATTAAAAGAACGATGGGTGGATTGTCTTTTAACGGAATGTTTCAAATGATTCAGGAAGGTGGACAAGGGCAATCAATGGCAGATACTTGGACTCTTTTTGGAGATCCATCACTTATGGTTAGATCAAAAACCCCCGAATCAATGACAATAAATCATCAATCAACGATCACTGTGGGACAAGCTAGTTTCCAAGTTAACTGCAATGTTGATGGGGCTTTAGTTTCTTTGACAAAACTTAACGGTGAAAATGTTGAAATTATTGGAACTGGTTACGTTAGTGGCGGAAGTGTTACAGTTGACATAGAAGCATTTACAGCCCCTGGAAATATGCTTGTTACTGTTACAGCTTTCAACAAAGTTACATACCAAGAAGATGTTCTGGTTATCGTTCCAGATGGTCCTTATGTTATTCATGATGGATATACAATTGACGATACGGATGGCAACAATAATGGCGTTGTTGATTACAACGAAATGGTTTATATAAACCAAACTCTTACAAATGTGGGAGTCGAAGTTGCGCATGATGTTAATACTGTTTTCAGCATTTCAAACCCTGGAGTAACAGTTAACGATAACAGCGAGTTTTTCTTGGATATTACTGTGTCTGAAACTGTAACGATGGATATGGCCTACGCAATCACTATTCCTGATGGAATTGCAGATCAAACTAACTTAGCAGCAAGTCTTGTAATCACCGATAATAATTCAAACGAATGGACGGCAGAATACACAATTCCGGTTAATGCTCCAAAAATGCAGCTAAATTTTGTAGAAGTTGACGATAGCGATTCTGGAAACAACAACGGAACACTAGATGCTGGCGAAACTCTTAATATCGTAGTGGAAGTTTTAAACAACGGACATGCCACCTCTGAAGCTGGTGCAGTAACAATCAGCTCAACAAACGAATATGTTACTATAAATACCAGTTCGGTTAACATTGATGCACAAAACATAAATACACCTGCAACAATTAGTTTCGAAGTTGTAATTGACGAAAGTATTCCAACAGGAACTTCGGTTTGCTTCGGTTTTGCATTAGAAACTGGAATGTACACTGCTAGTCTTAATTCATGCTTACCAGCAGGACTTCAAATCGAAGATTGGGAATCAAATACTTTTACAACCTACGAATGGGAAGTTGCAACTTCAACCCCATG
>JAQVGK010000444.1 GCA_028696755.1 Bacteroidales bacterium
GTAAGAGCCCTAATTACTGGTGATTATCAAATCATTTATGAAATTCACGATAAATTAATTGTTGTAGTAATGATTTGGGACTGCCGTCGTGATCCTGAAGACAAAATCGTCGACTTCAGAGTAAAGAATAAATAAGACAACTAACCGCAACAGGTTGGTATATGTCATGGTGTTTCGCACCGCGAGTGCAAAAACACGCGCCACCACAACTCTGCACCATCGCCAAATACCGCCAAACCGTCATATTGTGCAAAAACTCTGATGGTTTGTTTATAACCTATTACCAAATGATTGAATAAGATGCAGTAAATCTGTAAATTGTCGTGAAAAAACAATAATGGCTCACAAACCTGGAACTGACAGAAATCAGCTACTTTTATTTCCTCCCGGTCTCGATGAGTATATTGGTAAAGATAACCCGGTAAAGGACATTGATGTATTCGTTGATTCACCGGGCTTGAAAATGGCAGGTTTTAAAAACAGCATTCCGTTGGAGAAAAGCTGCCCTCCATATAATTCAGGCCACTTGCCTAATATAAATATATATGTAGCTCCGCGAGAAAACATCGCGGAGAACAAGATACCAGCACCCGGATATCCGGGTAATAAATTCAGATATGACTCTTACTGTCTTCAATTAATTACTCTTTTAAAACAAGAGCAATTATAGAAACGTCGTAACAGCCTGTGGATTAATATAGACTGCCATTGGCGTTCATTGGAGGGAATCCGGAGACAGCATTGAAATATTGATAAAAGAAGAAAACAAAATAAATATTCAATTAAAAAAGGGAAGTCAGAAATGCAACACAAACGATTAAAATTAAGTGTCGTATTCTTGTTAGGACTTGGATTGATAGGATTGCAAGCACAGGAAAATGTAAATGCCACAGGTGGCAATGCTTCGGGTAGCGGAGGCTCGGCGAGCTATTCCGTTGGACAAGTTGTTTACACCAGCAACACAGAAACAGACGGTTCTGTAACACAAGGAGTACAGCAACCTTATGAAATTTGGGTAGCAACAGCCATTGAAGAAGCCCAGGCCATAAACCTTTTGGTTACAGCCTATCCAAACCCAACTACCGATTATCTTACATTGCGTATTGATGAATTTGATATTTCAAATTTATCATATCAATTGTATGACATACAGGGAAAACTTTTGAGAGACGAAAAAATCACAAGCAACCATACAAGCATTGTTATGAGCAATCTTGTAGCTGCCACTTATTTTCTAAAAGTTGTTCAGGGAAACAGTGAGATAAAAACATTTAAAATCGTTAAAAATTAGAGAGAACAGTACATACCGCTAAAATCAAAATTATATTATGATGAAAACAGTATTTACAATTATGGTAGCCGTATTATTAACGGCAATTGTATCTGCTCAATCGCCTGAAAAAATGAGCTATCAGGCGGTAATTCGTAACAGTAGCAACCAGTTGGTAACAAATCAAACTGTTGGTATGCAAATAAGTATTTTGCAAGGTTCTCCAAGTGGAACAGCTGTTTACGTGGAAATCCATGAGCCAGTTTCTAATGCCAATGGATTGGTAAGTTTAGAAATTGGCTCGGGTACAGTTGTTTCAGGAAACTTCTCTTCAATCGATTGGGCAAATGGAACATATTTTATTAAAACAGAAACGGATCTGAATGGTGGCACAAATTACACCATTACCGGCACCAGCCAGTTATTAAGCGTGCCTTATGCTTTACATGCAAAAACTGCCGAAACTATTACAAGTGCAGTAACTGAAACCGATCCTGTTTTTAATGCATCCGCTGCAAGGGGCATAAGCGCAACTGACGTTTCTAACTGGAACAACAAATTAGACAGCTACACTGAAACCGATCCTGTTTTTAATGCATCCGCTGCAAGTGGCATAACCGCAACTGACGTTACTAACTGGAACAACAAATTAGATAGTTACACTGAAACCGACCCTGTTTTTGATGTATCCGTTGCAAGTGGCATAACCGCGACTGACACTACTAACTGGAACAACAAATTAGACAGCTACACCGAAACTCAAAATCTCTCAGAGGTCTTAACATTAAGCAACGATGCTAATGGGATTCAAATCAAAAATATTGCCGATCCTACGGATAGTCAGGATGCAGCAACCAAAGCCTATGTAGATTTATTGATATCCCAAATAGAAGCTTTGGGGGGCAGTAATCTGATATTATGGAATAAACTGGGATCAACCGATGAAGTTGAACATAGCGTAGTCGGGCCTGATGGTACTATTGTTGGCAATGTTAATTTTAATAATACTGTGAAGTTTAGTAAAGGAATTACTCCTAATACTGGTAGAGCAGGAAGTGGAGTTGATTTTCCAACAACAGTTGTTGATCCTGAAAGAGGTTGTGTTGAGATGTGGGTAAGATTTTATTATACTCCTGTTGCATATTCGTATGGTGTATTTGGTTTTATCAATGCTCATCATTGGTCCCATAATGTAATGTTACTTTCATGGCATAATAACGGTAGTTTGCTTCAGTTTTCATTACAATTTAATGGAACAATTTACAGAAATGCTGAATTAGTAGGTTTTAACCCACCTTTAAATACGCCCATACATATTGCATGTGCTTGGGACAGAACTGGTATTGATGGAACTTCTGAATACATGAGGATTTATGTAAATGGGGGTAAAGTAGCTGTAAATGACACAAATAATGATTGGGGAACAAATAACACATCCGGCAGTTTCAGAGTAGCAGCTCCATGGGATTCAAATTTTTCAACAGACAGATATACTGTTGATAATCTTAAGATATGGAATTATGCTAAAACTACTTTTGAGTTAAATAAAGAATAAACACAACTAAACGCCAGCAAAGTGTATATGCCATAAGAGTTTCACGGGGTATTCAATCGCTGTAGCCTCCTGACTTCTGACATTTAGTGCGGTAGCATATCTTCAATATTTTCGTATTTAAAAAATTTAATACCGCACTAAAAAACAGAAGTGTCAGAAATCAGGACTCATGGGCATATAAAGCTGTCCAGTTGTAAAGTCTCATTTTAAGAGACCGCAAGACTGCACGACCGCACGACAATGTATTATGTGTCAGAACCCACCCCAAACCCCTCCGGCGGAGGGGATCCTTCTAATGCAAACCCGCACTCCGCTTGCCATTCTTTGCCCTGCGCCCTGCGCCCTGAGCCCTGTGCCCTGTGCCCTGTTGTGCTCAGTTTCTTCTTATTCCGATTTAGCTATCAGTTCCTTTCCGACAAGCCTGAATTTGGATCCATCTTCGGGAGTGATGACGAAAACATTGCAGCCGGGTTCAACGCCTTCCTTGATTATGATATGCTTATCGTTCATTTCGCCAAGTACGACTATCTGTTTTGTCCTGTTCTTTTTATAAACAAAGGGGATACCGTCGGCGTCGGCGTGAACACATTCGACAGGAATTGACACCACATCGTCGAAGGTATTGATTATGATCTTATTGGATGTTGTCATTGCAGGTCTCAGTTCAGGATTGTTGCC
>JAQVGK010000019.1 GCA_028696755.1 Bacteroidales bacterium
CCGCAGCCTTGATTCCACGTTGTCGACATCAATGGTGCAACATCTTTTGCTTGACGCAAGCCAATGTCTTCACCGTTTTCGAGTTTTGCTCTTAAAACACCAGCTTCTGGAACTGCAGAAAGATTGTTTTCTCTTATGTGTTTTATCTGGTCTTCATAGATTTGCATCCACCAAACAAACTCTGGATTAGACTCAGGATTTGTAACATCAGCAAACCCATCATAAGAGTAAGCCAATATCGGAACTGTTTTAAGTTCGCCCGAAACAATTACATATCCACCATCCGATTTGTTAAAGATGTAATAAACTGGTTCTGAATTGTGAGATTTAACATAATACTCATCTGCAACAACAACCGATTTGGTGTTTTGCGAAAACATTTCTCCAAACGATTTTTGCGCGATTACTCTGGCATCATCAAACGATACTGGTTGCGCTTTTAAACTGTAAATTGCCGTTACCAACAGCAAAATTACTACTGTCATTCCTCTTTTCATAGTACAATAATTTATATCAACTGAATCTCAATACGGAATAATGACGAATATTTTATTTTTTGGTTGCCGATGGAATTGTTCACCAAGCGTCTATATCTCAGCAAAAAAAAATAGGCAAAATACTTTGTGCTAGAGGATTTTGAAGAACTAAAATTTGTGAAAATAAATTTTAGTTTACTACCACATTATGGCATTTTTTGAAATATCTAAAAATAATTATTGCCGTTAGAATAGATAAAATTAAGCTGATTACCACAAAAGCAATATCACCTTTTTGTGTTCCAAAACTATCTGGATTTTCTGTTATTTTTCCACTATTTTGCAAAAAAATCGCAATTACTGCCATGCTATTATTAAAAAAATGTGCAAAAATTGCAGTCCACATCGAGCCAGAATAATAAACTAAATAGCCGAAAATCATGCCTAACAGAAGGCGTGGAATAAAACCATAAAATTGAAAATGAACAGCTGAAAACAAAAATGCTGCAATAAAGATTGCTACGTGAGGATTTTTAAACATGCCAGCAAGATGCTTTTGAATAACCCCTCTGAAAAGCAATTCTTCTCCAACAGCAGGAAGTAATCCAACTAAAAGAATATTGATTATAAGTGCCGAAATGCTTGTCCCAGAAATCATTACATTAACCATGTGCTTGGATGATTCTTCTGCAACCTTAAAACTTTGCTCAAGGCTTTGCATCGATTCGGGAAAGCTGATGTTTTCGTTCCACGAGATGATTAGATTCATCACTGGCATTAGTGAAAATAGAAACAAAGGAATCAGTATAAACAAAAGTATTTTCGGCGATTTTTTTAAAGATAAATATGTAAGCCAATCCTTACTACTAAAAAGTAGTGCAACTAAAATTGATGGGATAATAAAACTGAATACAGACGAAATAAATTGTAGAATCTTTAATGTGTTAATTTTTTCTAAATCGGAAGGCTTAAGCATGGATATATCTTTAAAAATATCGGGCTCCAACTGTGCCGAAACAGCATAATTTATAAACTGGCCAGCCATAAAGCAAACCAGAATAACAAAAGCAATAACAGCTGTTTGCTGAAGGGTGTTTAATTTGTAATCGCCAAAAATGCTCATAAGCAGTTGATTAGTAAAAAATGCAAATTATTTATAAAAGCAGTTTCTTTTTTATTGTATAATTTTCCAGAAACCACCTTTTGGTTTACCAATTCTTTCAATTAAACCTTTATTTTTGAGTTTTTCTAAATTGTTTTTAATATTACGAATATTAATGCCAACACTTATTGAAAGTTGTGATATTGAAATCTCTGGATTGTTACCAATAAGCGTTAATATCTCTTTTTCATTATGCGATAAACTATTGGTGTCTTTATTGGTGTCTTTATTGGTGTCTTTATTGGTGTCTTTACGAAAAAGAGTAACTGAAAACATCCCATCTGTTATAAAAATAGGTTCGAGCAGGTTATTATTTGACATAAGTTCTTTGATTCGAGGAATACCAGAACCTACTTTCTCAACTAATCCAATTCTGTTAAATAGGCTAAAAACTTTTGGATTACGTGATAGTGATTTTGTGCCGAACTGAGAAGGTGATATTGCTGATAAAAGCTTACCTGGATTTGAAATTTCAACTCGATCGTCGTAAACTTCGAGCATGATGCATGCTCCCTTTTCGTAGTAATCTCTATGTGATAAAGCATTTATAATGGCTTCCTTAAAGACTTCTTTTGGTATCTCCCAATTTTCCTTACTTGGGCCTGTTCCTTCAATAGTATATCCAACTTCAATTTTTTCGCGTAACCATTCAATTGCTTGATAATATTGTTTTATCAGTGGACCATATTTAATTTTATCATCTCGAATTACCGACTTTGTTTTCCCTTGATAGCGCACACAGCGAATGTATGATGTTTCAATAAATGATTCAGGATTTTTACCAAAAAATAAGACAGCAGCGTTGCTGAAATAGGTCTCTTCACTTTTTAGATTTAAATTGTTGATAATCTGATCGTCAGAAATACTTGCAGAAATCTTTGCTTCGTTTCTAAATTCAATAAAGGTTTTTGAATATAGTGCGTAAACGGTAAACATATCATGGTTTTTAATAGTTAAAAAGTCCTCTAATAAATTAGAAGACTTTTCTAGTAGCGGGGACAGGACTCGAACCTGCGGCCTCCGGGTTATGAGCCCGACGAGCTACCAACTGCTCTACCCCGCAATGTGGGTGCAAAGATAATACAATAATACTGTTATTGCAAATTTATTTTAAATAATTGAAGTTATTTTGTTTCCCATGGTGCTTTTGTAAGCAAAAAATACCTTAACTAGCTGATTGACAATGGGTAAAAAAAAAGCCGCATTGCTGCGGCTAATTATAATTTCATTTTAAAACGATTATTTCTTGTATTGGAAAACAAGTACGTTTCCTTTATTTCCTGTAGTACTAGTATGATCGTTTGGGCAAGTCAAACCAGCAATATATTTTACAAGAACATATTCATCGCCAATTTTAGAAATAAATATTTTACCGGCAAAAGTTTTTGCCTCATAATCGAAGCCTAAGAAAGCTTCACTTATTTCAGTTCCCGCTTCATATGCAGCTGCCAATTCTGCCTGAGTTGTATAGTTATCAACAGTTACTTCAACCCAACCAGTACAATTAGCTGTTTTTTTAACTTGTGCATGATTTGCTGGAGTTACGGGATTAGTGTAATATGAGAATCCAATAGTCGTGTTTTCATGATCTGGAACTGCAATATGATTGTAGTAAGCATTGTCAAGTAATGAGATCATAACATCGGAACTCCAGGCGCTTAGATTTTTAATCATTTCAACAGTGATTGTAGTATCAGAGTCAACAGCGAAATCAGTAACATTAACTGTTGTGTAACCTGCTTTTTCTACAGTATATTCGTAATTGTCAACTGGAATGTAATTAAATACATAAGGAGCTGCAGTTTTTTCAACACCGTTGAAAGTTACTGTAGCATCTTCGATAGCAACACCTTGCTCGTCTTCAACATTGATTGTTACAGAATAAACGTCTTCAGAGAAGAATGTGTATTCTTTTGCTGTTGTCTGAGGAGTTTCGCTTGCATCAGTTACTTCGAATTCGTAAACAATTTTAGTAACACCACCTGCAAAATCAGCTGCAGCGTGAGTTGTTGTAAATGCATATGCAAAAGTTGTTAATGCATCGTAACCTGTTGGTGCATCTAATAATGTAGTTGTAGGATCAATTTCTGCTGCTGTGTAAACGTGTTTCCAAATTTTTATTTCGCTGATACCTGCTTCAGCACCAAAAGTAATGTTCAAAGTCTGGTTCCAAGTTGTTTCATCTTCGAAATCAACAAATTGTGAAAGATTGTCTGGAGTCCATGTAATTGTAGGAACTGCATACTCTTTAGTACAACTGTTAAAAATTACTACTGCGGCTAATAAAGCCAAAACGATTTTTACTGTTTTCATGATCTATTAAATTTAATTAAACAAAGTTTTTATGGTACAAAGTTAAACAAAAATCATAACAACGAACAATATTTACTAAAAAATGTTCAGATTCGTACTTTGATAAGTAAAAAAAAGGACGAAAGTCTTCGCCCTTTTTCAAGTATTGTGCCATAAATTAGTAATTGAATACTTCTTCTAAAGTAAGTTCCTTAACGTCACCGTATTTTTTAAGTAGGTTGAAATCAATCTTTGACTTGTCGCCAACTATTAAAATATCGTAGCTCTTACCTTTAACATGATCGTTGAAGAATTTAGTGACATCAGATAATTTATAGTTTTTAACAGCTTCGTAAATGTCTTTATTAATATTGTAATCAATTCCAAGTTTTTTGTAATACTCATAAGACCAGAAAATATCTTCCTTGATAGTTCTTGAGGTATTCATTTGCTTAATAATTGCATCTTTAGAATTTGCAAATGATTCTTCGCTTTGTGCAAGTTCATTCAATAAGCCAGTGAGAGCATCAAGAGCTTCTTTCATCTTATCGGGTTGAGTGCTAAGGAAACCAGTTACATAATTTGATTTTCCTTTTTCGGTTGCTTGGCGATATCCTGCATAACACGAATAGGCAAGTCCCTTTGCTTCTCTTATTTCTTGGAAAACTATACTCGACATCGATCCTCCATAATATTCGTTAAACATGGTAGCGGCAGGCATTAAATTCTTGTCAAATGCTACATCCTTAGAAACAACTGCAATCATTGCCTGAACCATATCATAATTTACAAAAAGAATCTGTGGTTTCTTAAATTCATTTTCTACATATTCAACTGGTGCTGGAATTGCTTTGTAGTTGCCACTTACATTATGGTTAGCTTTAATTAACTCAGTTACTTTATCCGACTCGCGTGGTCCATAATAAAATACTTTGTGTTGATAGCTGCAAAGACTTTTTATTGTCGCAACCAAATCATCTGGATTAAATGCACGCAATTCTTCTTCCGAAACGATGTCGGTAAAAGGATTGCTTTCGCCATACAAAGAATAATTGTACAGCCCACTCCATAAAATAGTGTTTTTGTCGAGCTTGCTGTTGTTTCTGTTCTTCATGATTCCGTTTACATATTCTTCATAAACAGCTTTATCGCTTTTAACATTCTTTAGAATATCTTCCATCAACTTCATAGCCGCTTCAAGATTTTCGTCAAGGCCTGAAATGTAGATGTAACATTTGTCTTCACCAGCAAAAACATTGAAGTCAATTCCTAAACGATACCATTCTTTTTGTAAATCGTCGAGTGTTTTATCCTTTGTGCCGAGATACTTCAAATAGTTAACAGCAATCGGCAACTCTTTGTTATGCTTGCGACCCATATCAAAAATATAGTACAAGCTAAACAGTCCGTTGGTTTCGTTTTTAATATAATTAAACTCAAGACCCTTTACAATTGCTTCGGTCTGAATCTTTTCTTTGAAATCTATAAATACTGGAGAAATTGCTTTTGGCTCTTTTTTCTTGAGGTCTTTTACAAATGTAGATTCTGTATTTCTATTAATATTTAGTGGTGTGATTTTTGGCTTTTCGATATGGAAAACATTCTCGTCAACACCCATTCTTTTGTAAACAACTACATAATTGTCTTTGAAAAATTCGTTAGCAAAATCAACAAGTTCTGGTTTTGTGATTTTTTCGTATTCATCAATTTGATAAACCCAATTTTCCCAAGGTTGACCACTGATAAAATTATCTACAAAAGCATAAGCTACCGAATTACCTTCTATTGAACGAATTCTGTTGAGTTTCATTTCGTTGATAATAGCCTCGAGCAACCACTCGTCGAATTCGCCTTTTTTAATTTTGTTAAGTTCGTCAAGCAAAAGTTTTTCAACTTCTTCAAGAGTTTGACCTTCGCGAGGAGTTCCTCCCATCTGGAAAAGACCGTAATCGTTCATTGCCCAAGCATAAGCATAAGCCGACATCACTTTTTGTTTCTTAACTAAATCTAAATCCATCAAACCTGCTTTACCATTCGAAAGGATTTGTCCAATTAAATCAAGATATTTTGCTTCTTTTGATTTATTGTCGGGAGTGCGGTATGCAATAGAGATGAATTCTCTTTCGGGACCAAGAACATCAAGTTTGTCAATTTTTGTTCTTTCGGCTTCTTTTTCAAATTTGAATTCGGGAAGATTTGGATTTGACTTCATGTCGCCCCAATATTTGTCAATCATTTTAACTGTTTCCTCCATATCAAGATCGCCAGACATACATATAGCCATATTGTTTGGCACATAGTAATTATCTTTAAATTTCATGATATTTACCATGCTCGGATTTTTTAGATGTTCTGCTTTGCCTAGGACAGCAACACCATATGGATGTTTTTGGAAAAGTGTTGACATTATTTTAAAACTTGCCTTACGTCCATCTCTATCCTGACTCATGTTAAATTCTTCGAAAACTGTTTCTAACTCAGTATGGAATAATCTTAAAACAAGATTGTCGAATCTTTCTCTTTCTGTAATCAACCATCTTTCCGTTTCGTTGGATGGAATCTCGTTAACATAAACAGTTTCCTCGTAGGATGTCCAGGCATTTGTTCCTGTTGCACCTATTAATGAACAGATTTTGTCGTACTCGTTTGCAATTGCATATTGAGATGCTAGCTGAGAAACACTGTCAATCTGTGCATAAATTCTTTCTTTCTCTGCTGGATCGTCGGTAGCACAACGCTTCTCAAATAAATCAGATAACTCTTTTATTAAAACTTCTTCTTTTGCCCAATCTGCGGTGGCAATTTTGCTAGTTCCTTTAAACATCATGTGCTCAAAGTAGTGTGCAAGACCTGTAGTTTCGCGAGGATCGTTTTTAGCTCCTGCTTTTACCGCAATAAATGTAGAAATTCTTGGCTGATCTTTGTTTACTGCTAAATAGATTTTTAATCCATTCTCCAGTGTGTAAATTCTGGCTCCAGTTGGATCGCCCTCAACATACTCGTACTTGTACCCGTTTTTGTCGGTTGCAGTTTTGGTGCGCTCCTTATTTACGCATGATGCAAGCACAACAACTGCCAAAAAGAAAATGAGAAACTTTTTCATATTGCTAAATTTTTTGTTTAAGAATTTAAAAATATAAAAACTTTAAACACTATCTCTTTATTATGTAAAGATTAACAAAAGATTAACGAAAACTAGAATTCAATTAAAGTGACAGTATGAGTATAAAACAGATTGTCAAGTCCTAACTTCTGCAAATTAACACCTAAATCATATTGGAGTAAACTCAAAAATTTCTGAGAATTTGCTTTTGTTCTTCTTTAATTAGTAATATTTTCTTAACAATTTCTTTAGAGCATGTCGTAGTTATTTCGATTTCAAATATGCTTTGATAGCTTTTTCAGAACAGAAATTTGCTCTTTTAACTTTAAGCTGACTCTCTAATTCTTTGGTCATTTAGTTAAGAAATAATTAACTTATTACCTAAAAACCTTGTTGATTAAAAAATAACGAGCGATAGTTTGACGTGTTTAGCGACCATGTCCGTTCGAAGCTCCGCGGGTGGGCCTTGAAGAACCGCCGGGTGGTCACTGAGCGACGCCGAAGTGCCAGCTCCGGCCTTGTGAACCTGCGAAGCAGCTCACGAACACCTTTGAAAATAAACTGTGGTGTGAGTAATTTTGGGACAATTAGAACTGTTGCAAGCGTTCCGAACCCTTTCGGAAAATCCCAGCTTGCTTACAGTTCTTTTGTCCCAAAAGAGCGGGGGGAACGGCGAAGCCCTCACGAGCAAAGCGAGTAACGTTCGGTTCTTCTTGATTTCTTTGTAACTTGTTGTTCACACCTATATTTAATTTTCATCGGTGTTCACGAGCTCACTTCGTTCGGTAGATCAAGCAAGAAAGTTTGAAATGTAAAATAAGATATATTTCTGTAGGGTGTCCCAGTGTCGAAGTCAGGAAAGTGACAGTTTGAGTATAAAACAGATTGCTAAGTTATGCCTTTTTAATGTGCATCCAACCAATTATCGCCCACACCCGATTCAACAAGCAAAGGAACATCAAGATTTACAACGTTTTGCATTTCTTCCGTAACAATTGTCTGTACTTTTTCTAGTTCGGATTTTAACACATCAAAATTTAACTCGTCGTGTACCTGCAAAATCATTCTCGATTTGATATTTTCACTATCAAAGCGTTTATAAATGTTTATCATTGCAAGTTTTATGATATCGGCTGCCGAACCCTGAATTGGTGCATTAATGGCATTTCGTTCGGCAAAGCCGCGTACAATTGCGTTCTGACTGTTAATGTCGGGTAAATACCTGCGACGGCCAAAAAGTGTTTCAACATATTCCATCTCTCTTGCGACAGCTATGCAATCGTCCATAAATTTTTTAACTCCCGGAAATGTTGCAAAATAGTTGTCGATCAACTCACGTGCTTCTTTTGGTGGAATATTTAATCTTTGTCCCAAACCAAACGCTGAGATGCCATAAATAATTCCAAAATTTGCTGTTTTTGCTTTTGCTCTCATTTCTCGAGTAACTTCCGATGCATCAACTTTAAAGATTTTTGCAGCGGTTGCAGAGTGAATATCAATGCTGTATTTATTAAAAGCATCAAGCATATTAACATCTTTGCTCAGATGAGCCATCAGCCTTAACTCGATTTGTGAGTAGTCGGCAGAGAAAAATACATGTTCAGAATCAGATGCTACAAATGCTTTTCTTAAAAATCGGCCTCTATCATCTCGAATTGGGATGTTTTGCAAATTAGGATTATTGCTGCTTAGGCGGCCTGTTGATGTAATAGTCTGATTAAAACTTGTGTGAATCTTGCCTGTATTTTGATTAATAAGTTGTGGCAAAACATCAACATATGTATTAATAAGCTTGTTTATTCCGCGGTATTCGAGAATCTCTGCTACAATAGGATGTTTGTCGGCAAGCTTTACAAGTTCTTCCTCACCAGTGCTATATTGCTTTGTTTTGGTTTTCTTTGGATTGGCAATAATCTTTAATTTCTCGAATAATATCACGCCTAATTGCTTTGGTGACGAAATGTTAAACTTTTCGCCAGCAAGATCATAAATCTTTTGCTCAATCTCTCTTAATTCGTTGTTTAAATAAACGGAATGCTCTTTTAATATCTCGGGATTGAGGCGGACTCCACTTTTTTCCATCTGGATTAGAACCTTAACCAATGGCATTTCGATGTCGAAGAATAATGAATTTAAACCGTCCGACTTAAGCTTTTTCTCAAATATAGTTTTCAATCTAAAAGTAATATCAGCATCTTCGCAGGCATAATCAGACACAACCCGCGGGTCAATATCTCTCATGTTTTTCTGATTTTTACCCTTAGCGCCAATTAATTCTTCAATCGAAATCATTTTATAGTTGAGATAAACCGATGCCAGCAAATCTAAATTATGCTTTTGTTCGGGCTCGATTAGGTAATGTGCAATCATAGTGTCGAACATTGGAGCCGAAATATCAACACCATAATTGTTTAGTAGCGATAAATCGTATTTAATATTTTGCCCAATAATTAATTTCGATCTGTCGTTAAAAATTGGTTCAAACATTTTTATTACTTCACGGGCAGAATCAAGCTCGTCGGGCAGATTTACATACCAAGCTTTATTTTCTTCGGTAGAAAACGACATGCCTATAATTTCATCTTCGAGAGTATTTAATCCTGTGGTCTCTGTGTCGAATGCGATCTCAGAAGAATTACTTAATTCCTCAAGCAAGTTTTCGATGTCGGAGTAGGTTTCTGCAAGCTGATATTTGACTTTTGAAGAATCAAAACAATTGCGGATGTCTTGGATAGACTCTGTTGGAGTTTCTGGAGCTACCCCAAACAGGTCGAACTGCAACTGGGCCTGCGGAATAGGAGTTGAGCTTGATTTTGAAGTATTTACAGTTGTTGATTCCGTGTTTCCTGTTATTCTAGCTTTTAGTGTTCTAAACTCAAGCTCGTCAAAAATCGCATTTAGTTTATCAAAATCAGGACTTTCCAGAACTAATTCATCCATCGTTAAGTTGACTGGTACTTTTGTGTCGATTGTTACCAGATGTCTTGATAAATATAATTGTTCTTTTCCTTTTTCAATAGATTCTTTCTGCTTTCCAACAAGCTTATTAATGTTATCGTACAGACTGTCAATGCTTCCAAATTTTTCGATGAGCTTTGCCGCTGTTTTTTCACCTATCCCCGGAACTCCAGGTACGTTGTCAGAAGTATCTCCCCACAAAGCCAGAATGTCAATTACTTTTGCAGGATTATCAATCCCAAATTTTTCGTTTACTTCCTTTATTCCAATAATTTCGGCAGCATTGCCCGAGCGACCGGGTTTGTACATATAAATATTCTCATCTACCAACTGAGCATAATCTTTGTCGGGAGTCATCATATAAACACAGTTCTCCTCATTGGCAAATTTCTTGGCTAAAGTACCTATAACATCATCAGCCTCAAAACCTGAAATTTGTATAACTGGAATACGGTATGCTTCCAGAATTCTTTTGATGTATGGAATAGCAAGCTTAATATCCTCGGGTGTAGCTTCACGATTTGCTTTGTATTGAGGATAAAGCTCATGACGAAAATTTGGACCAGATGGATCGAATGCCACACCAATGTGGGTTGGCTTTTCTTTATTTAGAACTTCTTCAAGTGTGTTTACAAATCCAAATATGGCTGAGGTGTTTAATCCTTTTGAATTAACTCGCGGATTTTTAATAAATGCATAATAAGCTCTAAATATTAGGGCGTAGGCATCGAGAAAAAAGATCTTATTTTTCATACAATATAAGTTTGGTCAAAATTAACAATTTTAACCAAAAATCTATCACACAATTACTCGATAGTGATTTTTAACTTTTTGCTGCTGTATGCCGACGAAACCTGAAGAACATACAATCCTGGAACCATATCCTTAGCCTGGATAATAAATGGAGAGTTTTTAGCGACTTCGGAGAGCACTAATTTGCCTTCAATATTGTAAATGTCAATCCTGCTTTCGGGTTCAGTTATATTAACAAAAATTAAGTCGTCGGCAGGATTAGGATAAACAAAATCGGACAAAACAGAATTTTCGGACTTAAAAGTGGTTATGGTGGATTGTTGAATCATAAAATCCGAATTTATAATTTGTGGTTCTGATTCTGTAATTGTAATAAGTATTTCATCGCTTTCGAAACCGGGTTTCTCAACACTAAGATAGTATGAACCATACTCCAGATTGTCGAACTCAAAAAAGCCGTTTCCGTCGGTTAATCTAAAATCTAGTACTTGTTTAAAACTAGTCTTTAAGAATACAATCATGTTAGCGGCAAGTCCATCATTTGTCGTTATCGACTCAAACCAGTTTCGACCATAAATTTCTTCTTCGTAAGCTTCGTCGAACATGTACTTTACAGAACCAGCTATTCTACCGTTGTTTAGATAAATTTCGTCGTAATAATAAAGGTAAGTGTTGTAAACAGTGTCCTCATACAAATTAATAAATTCGGCGTTCTGCCAGTAAACAGAGTTGTCGGAGTAAACAGGCGAGTATTTTGGGAAATATATTTCACCAACATCAAAATAGGGGATCAAATGTGTTTGATAAAGTTTATCTTTTGGTAAACTGTCAAAACGATAATAACCATCCTCAATAATTTCGTAATCAATGGCATTATAATTATTTTCGTCAACTTCGAACAAAACAGCAATCCCATTTGGTAAAGGGGATTCTCCAGCATAAACATTTCCATTTATGCTTGCAGTTTGAGGGGCAATGTAGTTCACATAAAGCTCTTTACATTCAATGTCCGTACAGCCGTAGTATGTGTTTATAGACAGGCATACATTGTAGGTTCCAGTATCAGAATAAACATGTAGAGGATTATATTCGTTTGAAGTTGTTCCATCTCCAAACTCCCACAAAAAGTAATCCTCTTCTCCATGAGAATTATTAACAAATCTATACGCTCCGTCGAGATGGCCAAATGTTGTTGAATCAATAAAAAACGAAGCAATGCAATTGTTGTTATAGCCAATAGTTACGCAATTAGTGCCATAGCAATCAATACCATTAGTTAAGGTAACGCAATAAGTGCCAGGGCTAAGATTTTCAACAATTTCGCCTTCATCGCCATTACTCCAAAATGCATAGTAACAGCATGGAACATCAGAAAACCCATAAACTCTCGCCGATCCGTTGTTGTAATCAGGTGAGGTTGCATTATATGTCTCGAATTCGATTTGTAATGAACAATAAGGTGAGTTTTGCGGTATCCCAATGTAAATTTCTTTAATCATCTGAGAATAGCACAAATTTGATGTGATTATTGTTAATCCAACTGTGTATATGCCTGGCGCAATATAATTATGGAAAGGATTCTCTTCAAAGCTATTGCTGCCATCTCCAAAATCCCAATAATAATGAACATTTCCTTCGTTGTGACTTACTGATGTGTTTTGAAATTGGACTTGCAATGGGTTAACTTCGCTGTATTGAAAATTTGCGTAACAAACGGCAAAACTGTTTCCTGCAAACGCGAGATTCAGCAGAATCAAGATAATATGTATCTTCACAGTTTTCATTAGAATCGATAGCTAATACCTAATCTAACACCATATCTCGTGCTTCGGCGATCGGCTGGATTTAGTTTCTTAAATTCCGAAATTAATGCCCCTGACATATATGGTTCGGCAAATAATCCAAAATGCTCTCCGGTTCTGTATTGTAAATTAATTGCACCATAATAATTAAGAGTAAATTTGTTAAAATCTAGTGCCGAAACTTCAACAATATTGCCGTCCAAAATTCGATATGCTGTGCCACTATGATTTTGAAGTATGCCTAAAACAACTCCCGCTTTTGGCGTAATGATAAATTTACCATAGGAAAACTCATAACCACCAATTATTGGTACACCAAAATATGATAATTTGCTTTCTGCTGTTAATAGTCTGTCCTGCAATACCGAATCCTGCTTCGAAACAAGTAATGAATCGGTGAAATAGTATCGAGAAGAATCTACATAAGGAATGTAAACAATATTTCCCTGTAAATACTCATCAAGGTCGAGTATCATAGTTGTGTCGTAATCCCAGGCCGAATTCTCAAAGTAATTGTATGAATATACTGTTAAAGTGTCGTATGCCTTTATCATTTGTGAAAACGACTCCGACTGACGTCCAAATAAAACTCCCGACTCAATTCTAAATCTGTTGTAATTATATGATAACGATAATCCAGCCGACCAACTTAATTCGGGTTGAACACCCTTGTTGTACATAAGATTATTCGATAATAGCTCCTGATTAAGTGTTTTGGTTTTTACATCAAACAAATACGGAGAATAATAAAGACCTGCTTCAAACCACGATTTATCAACTACTACAGGTTCACCTTTGTAATTATATCCTATTGTATCTTTTACAATCACTTCGTACTCGGGTATTCCTGCAAAAGCTTTATCTGCTTTCTCGAACCATTGTGGCTTATATGTCAACAATTTGCTATTCTTTATAAAAACTTTACTTAGACTAAGATCCAAATTTGGTTTGATTTGATTCGATATCCCAGAATTATTAATGTTTTTATCTTCGGCAATATTTATTGAGCTTTCAGTTTGCGTATTGTTTGCTAATGATACTGCGTCTGGGTTTTGACTATTAATATTTGATGTGTTTTCCAGAGACTTTGAAGTTGAGATTAAAACTGAATTACTGGCAACCACATTTTGATTCTTTGTTTCGTTCTGGTTATTATTAAGAACAACTTCTGGAAAAACATTGGTGTTCTCGGAATCAGATTCAGGATTTTGTTTCTCAACGAACCCAGCTATCTCATTTTCGACAACTGAAATGTTGATTAATTCATTAAAAGACGCTATTTGTTTGTCTTCAATTTGGAGCGAATCGGAGTTTTGAACCAGATACTTATTTTCGTCAAAATCAACAAACTCGAGATCTGGACTATTATTTATTACGGCAACCGTACCAATAATTGCAGTTGTTAATATTGCAAGATAATAAACATTGAAGCTAAAAGGAGTAAAATGAATAAACCTTTGGAACCATATAGCGGCAGCAACTCTCCTCCATATTTGCTCCGAAGGATTGATGCGAAAACCCTCGAAAGCATTTTTATACGATGCTTCTAGGCGTGGTCCGGCCATCTGCTTGTTGATGCCATTCCATACCTTTCCCGAAGGTTTCATTTGAAAATCATCAAAACCTTGGCGAAAGACATCTTCAATATTCTGCTTACTGTTCATCAACGCTTAATTTCCGTTCTGCTTTTAACTCATTTAATACTGTTTGTAAATATGCTCTAGCTCTGCTGTACTGTGATTTAGAAGTACCAACATTTATTTCGAGCATATCTGCAATTTCTCTATGTTTATAACCTTCGATTGCATAAAGGTTAAAAATTATTTTAAATCCCTGAGGCAATTCATTAATACTTTTTAGCAACTCTTCGCGAGTAAACTCATTAGTATCCATTTCATAGTCCTCAATATCTATTTCGGCAATACTGTCGAAGTCTTTATGAAAATCGTGCTTTTGCGACACTCTGTAATGACTTATAGCAGTATTAACCAATATTTTTTTCATCCATCCTTCAAAAGAACCTGTTTCACTATACTGATCTATTCTTGTCAGGATTTTCACAAAAGCATCCTGCAGAATATCTTCAGCATCTTCTCTCGACTTACTGTACCTGTAGGCAATACCAAGAAATAACGCGGCGTATTTGTCGTACAAACAACGTTGCGCTTTCTTATCCATGCGTTTACAGCCGGCAATTATTTCCTGTAAGTCAAGCATTTTAATCAGTTTATCAGACCAAGCAATAACGCAAAAGGTTGCATTATTTATGCAAATATATTTATAAATGACATAAGTTGGTTTGTAAAATGGAAAAAGCAACACAAAATAAATTTATGTCCGCAGTTCAAGCACTAAAATCTAATATCTAAATCCTAAACAATATCGAGTGAAAATCACAAATTACAAATCACAAATTACAAATTACAATGATTACTGCTAAGTTTGGAATTTGGAGTTTTTCGCCCCACACCCCTTGCATCCCTAAAGGGAGCCGTCGCACAATGCACAAGTGGGCAGGCTCCCTTTAGGGAAAAGGGGCAGGGCTGGCAAGAATAAAAATCACAACCGAGCAACGCGAGCTCATAACCTGTCCCGATTTGTCGGGAAGCGACAGCGAGTAAACCACAAATTACAACGGCTCAGCCCTCACGCAAGGAAATAAAAAC
>JAQVGK010000445.1 GCA_028696755.1 Bacteroidales bacterium
TCCAGATGTCGTTTTCAATATCTTCTCTCCGATAATAGTACTTGCCAGTAGCTTCTTTTCCAATTATTGCTTTTGGATTTTGCCATTCCTTTTTCATCTAACAGTTGTTTTATTGTCAATTATTTATAACAGCAAATATACTGTTAAAAAGAACAAACAGCAAATTTATTGTCAATTATTTTCTAGTTATTGCATTTTATTTCTTATAGTTGTTTAAAACTGTTAAAAATTTCATTGTCTTGGTTGTGATTAAATAAAATATAATCTAATTTTACATCTTCGATTTAAATAAATGATAAAATGACAAAAACAGCATTAATTTCGGGCGCTACAGCAGGTATTGGAAAAGCTACAGCAATTCTTCTTGCAGAGCAAGGGTATAACCTTATAATTACTGGCCGTCGTGGCGATAGGCTAGAAGCTTTAAAAGCTGAAATTGAATCATCAACATTTGCAAAAGTAGAGTGTCTTAATTTTGATATTCGTGATAATGAGCAGGTTTGTTCAGCAATCGACAGCTTGCCAGAAGACTTTAAAAATATTGATGTTCTCGTGAACAATGCTGGTCTTGCCTCAGGCTTGGATCCTGTCCAGACTGGCGATTTGGACGACTGGGAAAAAATGATTGATACAAATGTGAAAGGTTTATTGTATCTCACTAGAAAAGTATCGCCGTTAATGATTGCCCGCAAACAAGGACATATTATTAATATCGGCTCCATTGCTGGAAAAGAAGTTTATCCTAACGGAAATGTTTATTGCGCTTCGAAACACGCAGTTGATGCTTTAACAAAAGCTATGCGCATAGATATGCTACCTCACGGAATAAAAGTTACTCAAATTGCTCCAGGAATGATTGATACCGAGTTCTCGACTGTACGTTTCCATGGCGATAAAGAAAAAGCCGACAAAGTTTACGATGGCCTTACTCCACTTTATGCCGAAGATATCGCTGAGCTTATACTGTTTATTTTAAGTCGTCCTGCGCATGTGTGTATAAACGATATGGTGGTTACTCCTCTGGCTCAGGCTTCGGCAACAAATGTTGTCAGAAAAGCTTAGTTAAAAGGCCCAAAAAATGACAAATAACACTGGCAATCGTGATTTACTTCTTGATTTGGCTCAAAAAGCCGGAGAGGTTTGTATGAAATATTACAGACATGATTTTAATGTTGATTATAAATCAGATGAATCGCCTGTGACGCTTGCTGATATTGAGGCAAATCAAATCATCGTTTCTGGTTTGGCACAAACTGGAATTCCGGTAATCAGCGAAGAATCAGAAAATCTATGTTTTGATGAGCGTAAAAATCTTACAGAGTTCTGGATTGTTGATCCACTTGATGGTACAAAACAGTTTGTAAGGGGTGAAGATGAATTTACCGTTAACATTGCATTAATCAGAAATAATCAAACTGTTGAGGGTATCGTTTATGCCCCAGCAAAATCGATAGTTTTTTATGGCTTGGTTGGAGTAGAAGCTGAAAAGATAAATTTGAATACTGGTGAAAAGACTAAATTGTTATGCAATCTGGGAAAAGACTATCCTTTAAAGGTTGTAGCTAGCAAATCGCATCTAAATGCACAAACGATGAAGTTTTTAGCTATGTTGATGGATCAATTCGACGATGTTAATACCGTAAATTCGGGTTCGTCACTCAAATTTTGCGCTGTAGCCGAAGGTTCTGCAAATGTTTATCCTAGAATCGGCCCGATTAACGAGTGGGATATTGCAGCCGGACATGCTGTTCTTAAAGCTGCTGGAGGAAATGTTATTTCTTTAATATCAGGCGATGAGGTAAAGTATAACGGTGAAAGTCTTAAAACACCAGATTATATTGCTCTCAGAGATGATTTTTATTTTGATAAATTTCTGAATATATATCATAAAATCAAATAGAATTGAAAGCTCTTAAATTTTCAATATTATGATTACTCTTTTAATATCGATTTTAATACTTGTTGCAGGTTATTTTTTCTATGGACGATTTGTTGAACGTCGTTTTGCAGTTGATTCAAATGCGTTAACTCCGGCTGTAGCAATAAACGATGGTGTTGATTTTATTCCAATGCCAGTTTGGAAAATCTTTATTATACAATTCCTGAATATTGCTGGACTGGGACCAATATTTGGTGCAATTCTGGGTGCTGCATTCGGGCCAATGGCATATATCTGGATTGTTGTCGGATGCATTTTTATGGGTGCCACACACGATTATTTTTCTGGAATGCTATCACTTCGTAACAATGGCGCAAGCTTGCCCGAATTGGTTGGAAAGTATCTTGGAAAAAATATTAGAGTATTTTTGCGTTTCTTCACACTGATACTTCTTGTCCTTGTTGGCGTAGCATTTGTGAGTGGCCCGGCCAAACTACTGGCAGGTTTAACAAGTGGAGGCTTGTCGATGTGGTTGTACATTATTTTCGGCTATTATATTGTGGCAACATTATTCCCAGTTGATAAAATAATTGGGAAAATTTATCCGATTTTTGGTGCAGTACTGCTCATTATGGCTTTTATGATTCTAGTGGTTATGCTTGGTAAAGGTTTCAATGGAAGTCTGCAAATACACGAATTAGGATTATCAGATTTTAAGAATTTTCATCGTAACCCAGATGCAAATTTTCTGTATCCGATGATGTTTATTTTGATCTCTTGTGGTGCAATTTCTGGTTTTCATGCTACACAGTCGCCAATGATGGCACGCTGTTTAACCAATGAGAAACAAGCAAGATTTGCATTTTATGGTGCGATGATTGCCGAAGGCATTGTAACGATGATATGGGCTACTGCTGCAATGAATTACTTTGGCGATGTTGAAGGCTTAAATTATACTTTGACAAATCCAAATCACGACCCTGCTTGGATAGTTAACGAAATTTGTAATTCGTGGTTGGGCAAAGTTGGAGCTGTTATTGCAATTATAGGTGTTGTAGCTTGTCCGATAACAACTGGAGATACTGCCTATCGTAGCGCACGTTTAACAATTGCCGATGCATTAAACATTTCGCAAAAATCAATAAAAAACAGAATTCTAGTTTCGCTTCCTCTGTTTGCTTTAGGCTTTGTACTTACGTTCTTCTTAAGTTCACAATTCGGCACTCTGTGGAAATTTGTAGGAATCTCGAACCAAATTCTTGCTGCCATAACTTTATGGACAATAGCAATGTACTTTGCATTAAAGAAACAAAATCATCTTATTGTATCCATTCCGGCATTTATCTTAACAGCAATTTGTGTTACTTACATTCTCATCGCACCAGTCAAGGCAGGAGGAATGTCACTATCTCCAAATGTCGCTTATATCGGAGGATTGATTTCAGCACTTATTATATCGGCATTATGGTATTGGTATTTTAGAAGAAAGAGGGAATAAGGTTTTGGGTTTCGGGTTTCGGGTTTCGGGTTATGGTTAAAAAAAATTGCTTTGCATTTTTTTTAACAAATCGCGTCAGCAAAAACCCGAAACCCGAAACCCGAAACCCGAA
>JAQVGK010000446.1 GCA_028696755.1 Bacteroidales bacterium
ATCTTAAATATGCCGAAATTCAGGAAAAATATGATGCTACCGTATTAACAATTGGTTCTCAGCGAGGTACTTTACTTGGTTGCGATGGCGAAGATGCCGATGGGGTTTTCTCTGGAATTGATTTCCAAAGAAAAATGGAAACAACGGGACAGAGATACAATTTTAAGGGCAAAAAAGTTATCGTTGTTGGTGGTGGAAATACTGCAATGGACTGCTGTAGATCGGCTTTGCGTTGTGGAAGTACAGATGTTAAAGTTGTTTATCGTCGTACCGAAAAGGAAATGCCAGCAAATCCCATCGAGATACACGAATCAAAACTCGAAGGTGTTGAATATTTATTCCTCCACAATCCTGTCGTAGTAAACAAAGATGACGAAGGAAAGCTAAAATCGGTTAAACTAATAAAAATGGGACTCGGTGAACCTGATGCATCGGGCCGTCGTCGTCCAATTCCGCTCGAAGGTTCAGAGTTTGATCTCGAAGCCGACTATATCTTAGCTGCTATTGGACAAAAAACAGATATAAATTTTCTTGACGATGTAAATTCTGTTGTTAAACAAGGCGAACTCAAAGCTAACAAATGGGGTGATCTTGATGCAGATCCAAAAACTCTGCAGACTGGAGTGCCTTCAATTTTTGCAGCAGGTGACGGAGTTACTGGTCCAGCAACACTTATAGAAGCAATCGCTCAAGCAAACAAAGCTTGGGTTAGCTGTCATCAATATTTGATGGGAGAAAAAATAGAACCTCGTCATAAAGAGTTTGTTAGTCGCAGAGATAACTTTAAGAAACAAGATCCGAATGATTATATTGGCAGATATCAACGTCAGCTTAGAAACGAAATGCCTGTACTTGATCCGAAAGATCGCGTAAACTATAAGGAAGTTGAACTGGGATACGAAAACGAAAATGTAGCACAAACAGAAGCTGCAAGATGTTTTGAGTGTGGATGTTCGGAATTCTTCGATTGTAAATTGCAGCAATATGCCGATAAATACGAAGCCGACCAGAAATACTATGGTGGTGAATTCAAATCGTATTCTGTTGATTTCTCGCATCCGCTAATCGAAATCGACAACAACAAATGTATTCTTTGTTCAAAATGTATCAGAGTTTGCGACGAGGTTGTTGGAGCAAAAGCACTCGGACTTGTTCAACGTGGATTTGAAACATTTGTCGGTCCTGCAATGAATAAAAAACTTACCGATACCGATTGTGAATCTTGTGGCATGTGTGTTTCGATATGTCCAACAGGAGCGATGATTGAAAATGTTCCTTTTAAAATTATGCCTGTAAAAGCCGATAAAATCGAGACAATCGACTGTTTCACATCCGAAGGAGCAGCGATTGAGCTTCATCAGAAAGGTGGATTTATTTTCAGAGCAGAGGGATTTCCTGGTTTGGTAAATAAAAAAGGTAGTATTGGGAAACATGCAAAATTCGGTTACCGAATATTTAACGACGGTAACAGAATAACCAAACCTATGCTTAAAGAAAATGGAAAGTGGAAAGAAATTAGTTTTGACGAAGCATTTGCTATTATCAAAAAGAATATTGCTGGAAGCGAAAAAGATACGATGACATTTGCTTCAGGACGCTATTCTAACGAAGAACTTTATTTATTGCAAAAATTTGTCAGAACAGCATTGGGAACCGACAATATCCACAGTTTGGCTTACATTGGCAGAGGCCGTGGTTATACTTATGCCGGAAACGAAAATCTGCAAATGGATGATCTTAAAAAGGCTTCGAAAATTTACATTTTGGGATCTGACATCAATTATAGCAACAGTCTTGTAAATCACATGATTTTTAATGCTGCGTACAGAGCAAAATCCGAAATCATTCTGATAACTGATAAGGAACATGCAAAAGTGGCTTATAAGTGCGATAAAGTTGTTTCTACTTCTTCGTATTACAATTTCTTTAAAGCATTAAATAAGATTGTTGTTACCGATAATCTAGTAAATAAGTTCTTCATTGATGGTAATGTTTCGGGATTTGATAACTTTAAATCTCAGATCGAAAAAACTGATCTTGCAACACTAAGTGCATCTTGCGGAATTTCTGCAGAAGAGTTAAAAAAGTTTGTTACAGAATTTAACAACGAACAAAATGCTGTGATTGTATTTACCGAGAAAGAAGTTAGCTCGGCTGTTGCACGCGAAATAATGAATCTGTCGTTATTAACTGGCAAAACCGTAAAAACTGGCAGTGGCATTTTGTGTGTAAAGGAAAAGAACAATTCTCAAGGATTGATTGATATGGGTATTCGTCCAGAGCTTCGTCCAGGCGCTAAATCAATTGATTCTGCCTGTTTGATGGAAGATGTAAAATCGGGTAACTATAAGAACTTCATTATTTTTGGTGAAGATCCGATTGGTCAAGCAATTAATCCAGCCGAAACAGCAAAATGGTTTGCAAACAAAAGGTTCATGGCTGTTCAGGATTATTTTATGACTAAAACAGCCGAGGAGGCAGATCTTGTTTTACCAGCATCATTTAACTTTGAAACAGGAGGAAGCTACACAAATTCGCAGAAGATGCTTTTACAATTCGATAAAGCCTTAAGTCCAAAATGTGGAAAAGATAATCTTGAACAGTTGAGTGGCTTATTTAATGCATTTGGAATTGAACAAAGCAGTTGTAGCGCTGTTGTTTTTGAAGAAATCATGGAGATTTTTGCTAAGACAGATGTTTACAAGCAAGAGCTAGTTTTTACTGAGAAGGATTATGTTGGTTCTTACTTTAAAAACACCTGTGATGTTGTTTTCGAAAAATTAGAAGAAATATTTAAGCAATAATTCAGTAAATACTAAAATTATGAAAGAATTCACAACTCTGAACGATATTCTCGATTTCGCAATAGCCCGCGAGCAGGGAGCCGTTGACTTTTACACCCGCTTGTTGGAAGATGTTAGCAACAACGAGATGAAGGACATTTTTCTCCAATTTGCAAAGGAAGAGATGGGTCATAAGGCGTTTTTGCAAAAGGTAAAGCGAGAGGGGGCATTTGATATTTCTCCTTCGAAAGTTGCGGATATAAAAATTGCCGATTACACTATTCCGCAGGAAAAAGATTCGGACAAGCTTACTTATCCCGAAGCATTAGTTTTGGCAATGCGTCGCGAAAAAGCTGCTTACGATTTGTACAAAAAGCTTGCAGTTACAATTCAGGATCCGACTTATTCTTCTTTATTTGAGTCGTTGGCAAACGAAGAGTTAAAGCACAAGAATCGCTTCGAAACGGAATACGATGATTATCTGAGTAGAGAGAATTAAAACTATTAGACGCAGTGTGAGGTTTCTGCATACCCTTACACATTTTGAGCAGCCGGAAAAACGATTTCGGTTGCTCATTTTTTTGTAATCTACTTCTAGCCACTAAAGCACGAAGGACACTAACGGCTTTAGCCCTCACAGCATGTCCCGATTTATCGGGAAACACCTTTATAATAATATGTGGTGTGAGTTAATCCCACAAAAAAA
>JAQVGK010000447.1 GCA_028696755.1 Bacteroidales bacterium
TAACTTTCTTGATCAAGCAAGAAAGTTAGGCAGTAAATATAAATCCCGTAGTTTATTAGTATAGTTTCCACTTTAACTATATCCTAAATAATTTTATATTTAACCTAAATAGCGGTGTTAAATAGACTCTATTTAGAACAGTGTTGAGTTTTTCAGTAGACCCTAAGTAAAGATCTATTATAGGGCATAAAACATTACAACACGAGGTATAGATAACAAGAATCAATAATGTAAATTTTACCACATTTTGTAATTATGTGGTTTACTTTTTATTTGTAAAGTTTACCACTATATTTGCATTTGTGGTTTAAATTGCTATATTTGCAAAAATATTTTTGCATTCATGAATTCTTTCGACGATAAAATACTCAGTAATTTAAAAACTATGTCCAGTTTTACAAAAGAGGACATAGCAGAAAAATTCAAGGATAACGGTCTGACAATAACAGATGAAGCTTTAAATGGTAAAATATTCAGATGGCGTAAAAAATATCTAATCCATGATATTGCAAAAGGCAAATATGTGATAAATAATAAATCCACTTTTATTCCTGAGCCGGATAAATTTATTCGGAAAGTTAGTAAACTCTATAATTCAAGATATGAAGATGTGGATTATTGTTTATGGTCAACAAACTGGCTTTCAATTTTTATGCATCATATTCCATTTAACTCATTCTATGTTTTGGAAACTGATAAAGAAGTGTGCGAATCAGCTTTTTATCTGTTAAAAGACAATGGCATAAATGCATATTACATGCCCAGTACTGAACAAATTGAAAAATACGTTCTTCCCGAAGATAATAGCATAATTGTTCGTCCTCTGATAACACGTGCTCCTTGCATAAAACAAGAAAAGATAAGGATTGCTTCTGTTGAAAAAATATTAGTTGACATTTTCTGTGATCAGGATATTTACTACTTGTATTCGGCAAGAGAGCAAAGATGGATTTTCGAAAACATCTTAAATTCATATAATATCAATTTTTCAACTCTGCTATCTTATGCAGAAAGGCGAAAAAGAGATGGCGAACTGCGAAAATACTTATTAAGTAATTTTGATGAAATTGTAAAAGGAATAATATAATGATACATAAAGATACTCTTAGCAAAGAATGGATTCTTAATTTCAGGAATAAACCGGACTTAAAGAAAAAAGATCCTGCCCTGATTGAGAAAATGATATACGCATTGTATCTGCTAGAATGTTTGGCTCGTCAGCCTATTGATTTTATTTTTAAAGGAGGAACAAGTCTCGTTCTTATTATGGAAGAAGGAAATCGTTTTTCGGTTGATGTTGATATTTCAAGTAAGGTAACAAGGCAATCAATAGAAAAATCATTAACAAACATTGTTGAAAATTCAGAATTTGAATCATTTAAACTCGACGAGGACAGAAGTTATAAAAATGCTACAATCCCAAAAGCGCATTATTTTTTGTTTTATAAATCCAATTTTAATAATACGGCTAATTATATTCTGTTGGATATTCTATTTCAGGAGAATAAATATCCAAACATCCAACAGCTAAAAATTGAATCAGATTGGCTCAAAATAGTTGACCCAATTATAACAGTTGCAACTCCAACAATCAATTCAATTCTTGGTGATAAACTTACGGCTTTTGCGCCCAACACAACGGGAGTGCCATATTTTAAGAATAAAGAACTTGAAATTATAAAACAGCTATTTGATATTTCTTTGCTAATAGATAGGGTTGATAATATAAAAGAAGTTTATAACTCTTTCACTAGCATTGTAAATGAAGAAATCAGATTTAGAAATCTTCAAATCAATAGTGATGATGTGGTCGCTGATATCTTTCAAACTGCTCTGCTAATAGCTCAAAGAGAGAAAAATAATGGTGAGAGTTTGATTAAATTCAATGAAATAAAAGTTGGCTTAACAAAAATATCCAGCTTTACTATTAAAAGAAACTTCCGAATCGACGAGGCAATTGCAGCTTCGGCAAAAGCTGCATGGTTTGCAACAAAGCTAAAGAATAAAGATTTTTCAGAATTTGAATTATATAATGAGACGGTAGATATTGCGTCTATGCAGATACAACGCACAGAATACAATTATCTTAACAAGTTAAAAAAGTCAAATAAAGCAGCATTTTATTATTGGTATCAATGTATCGAAACCGAGATTAGATAGTATAATGGAAATTTATTATTAAATGTACTCTAGTTAAATTCAAATTAAAAGTGTTCATTCCTATTTTATAACTCTTCAATGAAGTGTTAATATCCAATTGATAAAGTAATTGTTTTACCCAAAGTTTTTTTTCAGACGCTAAAGCCATGGCGGGCTAACCATTCTCTTAATTTCTCTTATTAAGTTTGAAAACTTAAACTCGTTTTTGTCCAGCAGACAGATACAACAACACCGTTAAGTAGCCCACCCCACAAAACATTTCCCTCACAATTGCTCATCTGCCAATAAAACTTTATATTTGTTTTTTAAATTTTAGTTAAAGTTTGTGAAACTCCGAAGCCTGATATTTCTCTTTCTTGTGTTTATCTTTCTGCATAAGGCTAATGCTCAAAGTTTTAACAGTTTCTTTATCGAATCAGATGAAAATACTGACAGCACGAAAATGTTGGTTCTGAAAATCGAAAATCTTAACTTCTTAAAAAATAATGAATATTTTAACCCTTATGTTCAGGGCTACACACTTTTAGGATATTGGATAAAGCCACAAATCGTTTATAATGTAAACAAAAGACTAAGTTTTACTGCCGGAATTCATGCTCAACAGTACTCGGGCGTTGATGTGTTTACTCAGTTATTTCCTTTGTTTAGTGTAAACTTCAAGGCTGGAAAATACTCGCAGTTAATTTTTGGAAATCTGCAGAGTACTCTAAATCACAATGTGAGCGATTACTTACTAAACGAAGAATTTTATTTAACGCAAAACTGCGAAAGTGGCTTGCAATTTATCCATAAAGGCAAATTTTTAAAATCCGACACTTGGATTGATTGGCGACAGTTTATTTTCCATGGATCTCCCTATCCCGAAATTCTGTTATTTGGAAGTTCTAATACAATACGGCTGTGGGAAAAGAATCAATCCCTGTTAAACTTACAACTTTCTGCTTTAGCAAGTCATGTGGGAGGTCAAATTGATTGTAGTAATACAAATGTTCAGACAATCATCAACTCTCAATCAGGCTTTGATTATTATCTTGCTACACAGTCCGAGAAACTTAGCAAAATCAGACTGTTTGCACATTACTACACTTCTTATGATCAAAGTCCAACCAAGTCGCTAAAATATCTATATGGTTATGGTGTTAACTCGGGTATAGAATTATCTTCAAAGCTATACGATTTAAGGCTTGAGCATTGGTTTGGCGACTACTATTTTTCAAAATTCGGCAATCAGATGCTTAACTCGTTACAGATCGAGAATCCACATTACACCGAAGATCAGCGAGCTTTTGTGAACACACATCTTTTTGTCAAATATGATAAAATT
>JAQVGK010000448.1 GCA_028696755.1 Bacteroidales bacterium
TGATTTCTTTGTAACTTTCTTGATCAAGCAAGAAAGTTTGAGATAGAAATTGTAATCAACAAATTTAACATTTTTCGTACATTAACACCCAAATAGCAAAATTAGAAAAGCGTAAGTGTCTGATTAATAGCCATATAAGTTGTTCAAAAATCCAAATTTTTAAAAACTGCGGAAGTCAGGAAAAAGCTCTTCTTTTGCAAGCAGGTTAAACCAATCCGACGAAGCTGGTAGCAATTGCGTGTCTATTTCGTCTATTTCTTCATTAATTCCAGCATGATCGAGTTGTGTAAAAAGCAGATTGATATCGGCAGTTATGTTTTCGAGAAAACTTTTTAATCTCTGAGTTTTTTCGAATCGTACAGATGTTAACTGCTCGTAAGTTCGGTTTAGAATTGCAGTTTTTGTTGAACTGTACGAGAAAATTCCCACAAATAGCATAGAGATAAGCACCAATAAAGATATTATCCCCGAGAGTTTATAAACAACCGAAATGCTATTTAATTTGTGAAGTATTTTCATCCTTATTCAATTCTTTGCAAAATAAGCAAAAAAACTGAAAAGAATGAATTATACTTTAGAAGAACCAAACCATTTAAGTACTTTCTCACCAGCCCCAGGAACATCAATGTGAATAAGATAAACTCCGTTTGAAATGGGCTTGCCTCTTAAATCTTTCATGTCCCACTCTACGTAATTGTTAGAGTCGCTTTTGCTGATAGATTTAATAAGAACGCCTGAAGATGTATAGATTTTTATGTCACAAACATCGGGTAGGTTTATAATTTTCACATAATTGCTGTAATTCAATTCTCCATATTGATTACCCCAATAAAATGGATTTGGAACTATGTTTATATTTTCTAATAAATCGGGTAGGAGTGAGTTCTGGTTAAAATCAGCTTTAAGTCCAAGAGTTGAAAATGTGAAAAGTGGTAGATTATCATTTGAAGGATTTTCTACTGCAAATTCGTTAAGTCCTTTGTGAAATGGTGTTGCCACCCTTATTTTTATTCTGACATCCGTTTCGAGTAAATTATAATCAGCATTAAGAATTGGGATTCCACACCACATTGCTGCAGCCCAAGCTCTGTTAAGAGATGTTGTTGGACTACCTGTTTCCTCATACTTCAATAGATTGTTGTAAATCCAAACGCATGAGTCGTATGCGGGAGCATTAAAAACAACATTTGGAAAATTTTGATTGTTACCCATGATGTAGATTACATGTTTGCCTCCCCAGAGCGGTTCTTCGCCGTTATAGTATCCAGATGTTGGATTCCAGAGCATATCATCTCCATTTTGCTGAGGCAATGATGAGTCTTCGCCAAAGATAATATTTAGTCTTTCGCCTGTTCGTTGGTCAATGGCATAGCCAGGAAACCATCCTAATCCATGAGTAGTATCACCTGGTATTGGATTCCCATCTTTGTCAACTGATGGATCGCTACGAAGAGAGAATTTAACAGCACTATCTTTGCTATGACTGTTAATCCAAGGTTCTTGTTCTTCCCACAAACCACATTCTGAATCTAGATACCAATCGTTCTCACACATTTCTACAACACAACATCTTGTCCATCTTGATTTGTCAGAGGTTATTACCAAATCAATACTTGATAATGGTTCGTATTTCATAATATTCTGAAAATTTCGTGCACCTTGTAAGGACACTCCGTAGCGGCCTGCGTTTGCGAAGCGGTATGCCCCAAAAGAACCATCCAGGATGTCTTCAAAATATTCACTATTATCCCAACCTATTAAGTCGTCATTGCTTCTGTCGGTACAATCGTAGTAAGAGTTGTTACTATATGTTCCGGTTCTTATCCAATTGTCAGGATTAAAAGAATCCTGATCTTTTACAAAACTTAACCATGGGTGGCTTGCATCACTAAATATAATGGATGCATTTTGGAAACCATTGTTATTGTTGTTTCTGTCTTTAGCACCGGCATTTTGTGGTTGAAATATTGTTACGGATATTCCCCAATTCAAAAATAAAGCTTCGTTTCCAGTATTTAAAGTAACAGCCTGCGACATTAGTACAGAATCTCCTTTGGAGTTGATAAGCGAATAATCCCAAGAGGTGAAAAAGTCTGAATTTAGTTCCGAAGAAACTGTTCCAAGAACTCCGTAAGAATTGTAAACTGGATTACGAAAAGCGAGAGTATAATCATCTTCAGTAATATTTAGAGGGTCAATTACTTTTACCATAAACGGAGCATTTGCACTTTTGTAAATTCTTGTTGTTGCTTTCCATGGATATCCCGACATAATTTCGTTCTCGGTTTCTTCGCTTAATTCAATGATAAATCCGTTTCCATGTCCTTCGAGCATGGTTACAACTGGTTGGAATCCATAATATGTATTAAAGCTTGTACCTCCGTTCTGAATTTCATTCGTGTGAGGTATTGCTTTGTAAACCTTTATATTATTTTTTGATGCCAAATAAGGCTTTTTTGGGTAATAGAAACTAGATATGTCTGATGGATTGTAGAGCACGGAATTATTGTAGGCATACGCAACAACGGTAAAATAGTAATCCTTGTTGTTGATAAGTTTTTCTCCTGTAAAAGCATCTTTTGAAATACTGAAACTTTTTTGAATTCCTGAGTTGGCACCATCAACTTCAATTACTGGGATGTCTGCATTATGGTCGGTTGACCAGTTGAAATTTACTAGCTTATCTGCATCGTCTTTGATATCGCATTGGAAGATTTCCTTTACAAGATCCGTATCGTATCTGTCGTTGATGTCAACATTTTGGTTCTTAAGCTGAAAAACCTGATAACCTTGAAATTCGTAATACTCTGAGCAGGGGCTGTTGCTCTCACTACAAACCAGCATTGGATCTTTTTCTTTATATTTTTCGAGATAGTTATTCGAACCCGGTTCGTTATAAATGTTGAATATTAGAGTTGAATCTGTTTCAATAACAGAAAGCTCTGGAGCATCAGGTGCCGTGATAATTCTGAAACAATTGTCGAAAAGACGTTGTGCTAAGTCATCAGCATCTTTCATTAGCGCCACTGATGCATAAGGTCCTCCCGAAGCTGCTCTTGCCCAAACTGCACCAATGGTCATTTCATTTAATGCTCCAGGTTGTAAGGTGAAAGGCCCTGATGACATTACAAATCTTCTATCACCTATTGCATTAACCTCACTTTCTTCGGACCATTCAGGTTGAGGAACACCACCTGTTCCAAAGCCACACACATCGCTCGTGCCTGGAAACATATAATTTGCCGGAACGTCTGTATTTGCTCCTCCCATAAAATAGCCTGTACCTCCATAATAAAGATGAGTCCCATCTTTCCAGGTTGATCTTAAATAATTATAGAAGTCCATTGCATCATTTGGTGATCCTGTAGCTGGGTAGCCTACCGAACCATTAAATACCATAAAGCTTGTCATTCCCAGTCTTTCATTGTCAATTTCACCATCACCAAAGTTTAAACCATTGATATTCCCGTTTAAAATA
>JAQVGK010000449.1 GCA_028696755.1 Bacteroidales bacterium
GAAAGATTTCTTGAGTTATAAAGGAATCACAGGTATAATTGGCTCGAGAGATGCAACCAGACATGCTTTTCAAAATAACCTAATTACTGATGGACAGGTTTGGATGAATATGATTGAAAGTCGAAATGTTACCGTTCACACATACGACAGCAAGATATTACAAGTTGAATACAAAAAAATTACAAATTCGTACTTTTCAGCATTTGAAAGTTTCTACACTATCATGAAATCGTTCTTATGAAATTTGGATTACCAATAGAAACATATAACATGATTTGTAAAGTTTTTGAATCATACTCTGAAATTGAAAAGGTAATTATTTATGGTTCTAGAGTTCTTGGCACCTTCAAACCTGGTTCAGACATAGATTTATGTTTAGTTGGGGAAAATATCTCGGATGATATAGTTTCTAGGCTTAAGACTAAAACGGATGAATTAAACACTCCTTATTTTTTCGACATTTCGGTTTATCATTTAATCTCATCAACACAATTAGTTAATCACATTGATACATATGGTCTGATTTTCTTTAGTAAACCAATTAAATAGTTATGAAATCAAAAATCTATTTTTCCTACGAGTTGATTGTATCATTAATAATTTTCTTTATTGCTATTTCCTGCACGAATCAAACAAAAGAGGAACCAAAGAATCAAAAACCTGAATTCTCATCCGAAACAGAAAAACAAAACATTAATAATTTACTCGACTCATTTAATCTTGCAGCAGCAAATGCTGATTATGATTTGTATTTTAGCTATTATGCCGAAGATGCTGTTTTTATTGGTACAGATGCAACTGAAAATTGGACAAAATCAGAATTTATGAAATGGTCGAAACCATATTTCGATCGTGGAAAGGCATGGGATTTTAAATCGCTGCAACGCAACATTTATTTTGATGAAAGTGGCAAAACAGCATGGTTCGACGAGTTGCTCGACACCCAAATGAAACTTTGTAGAGGATCGGGAGTCCTAATAAAGCAAGGCAATACATGGAAAATTAAGCAATATGTACTTTCGATGACTATTCCTAACAGCCAAACAGATGGTGTAGTTGAACTAAAAGCGGAGATTGAGGATTCGCTGATGCTAGACTTAAAAAAAAGGATTTAGACTATAGAATCTTGATTCTTATCACCCTTTTGAATCATCTCTGCAATACGAAGTAAAAATGCTTCGATCTCTTCATCTTTCATTGGAGAAATATTTTCTAGCGCATCGGCAAAACTATCTACAATATAATTGTATCGTGCAAATTGCTTTTTTAAAACTTCAACATCATCAGTTTCCCAATATCCGCCTTCGTCGTTCATCGAAAAATTGCTTAAATATTTTTCGCTAATATGTCGAAATAATTTGATAATAAAAACATGCACCTCGATACCAGCATACTGAGTTTTTGTAAACACACTATATAAATAATCTTGATATTCAGGTTTAGATAAATCGCCAAATGCAAATAGATTGGCTGGCCCACACATCCTCCCATTTGATAAAAAGCTAAAACTTACAGGCTCACAATCCTTTGGACTAAAAGAAATCCCGTAAAGCTTGCCATCATGAGTTTTAGTATCTGTTAGTTTAGCAGGAAACTCTTTTCCATAAACTTGGAATTTGAAATTCATTCCTTCGCAAACACCTCTAATTTCCTCAATCAAATCGGGCAACATGTTTTTGTCCTTGATTGAGCCTTTGTAATGTATTGTTAGTCCCATATGATAATTATTTGTAATTATTTAGGTCTCAAGAATAATTATGTGATCTGTAAAATTTGTAATCAGTAATCTGTAAATTGCAGTAAACTTCAGATTCTGCATTAAAAAAAAAAGTGGAATCCTAATAAGCATGAGCGATTATGCAATTTTACCGATTACCGATTACAAATTTAACCGATTACGAAAAATAATTCTAGTTTTACCATACTACCTAAATAATTAGACGATTTCTATATATGCCAAAATTCTTATCCAAATTTAAAACTTCCCACTTAAATCGTAAATCACATAGCCTGCAACTTCATGCGTAAGTAAAGTCCAGTTCTGAAGAACTTCTGGCTTTGGCACAAATAAGTCGGGCATAAAAATGCGTTTACCTGCATATCGATCGGTAACATAAGTATCGCAATTAAAGCCCTGCTTTTTAAAGCACGCCTCCGACCTGCGCATGTGAAAAGCCGAAGTTATTAGTAAATATGTATCGCTCGAAGTTTGAGGCTTTAAAATTTTTGCAGCTTCAACAGCATTTTCATATGTGTTTTTTGATTGTGTTTCGATTAAAATATCGTCGGGTGGAATGCCTAAAACAATAATAAAATCCCTTAAAATTTCCGACTCTTTAATTTCCTGCTCGAAAACAGCTCCCGAACCGCCGGAAATATAGATTTTTCTTATTCTACCTTCACGATATAACTCAAGTGCTTGCATTAGTCTGTCAGCCGAAGATTTAAAGTTAATTCTGTCGTATTTTTGATCATAAGTCATCATGCCAGTGAGGACAATTCCATAATCGTATTCTGCTTTTAATTCGATCTTTTGCTTAGCTTCGGGCTCCCAGGCACGCATAAACTCGTAAAAAATAAAAGGATTTGAGAAAAACATCAACATCACAAATGCGATAATCCTTAAATCTCGTGCTATTTTCTTTTCCTTTAGTATAATCGAAACGCCAAAAAGCACAATTATCCATATTGTTGGAGAAAAGAGATACTGGAATATTTTCGACAGGTAGAAAAACATAAATTACTGTTTGAGAACATATTTTAAACCTCACTTATTGTTAAGTCAACAAAAATACTTAATTTAGCGAAATTTGCTAAAAAAATAAGAATAATAAAAATATAAGGACATGGGAAACACACAATTTGAATTAAACCCACACGTGTTGGAGAAATTTTTACAGAAACCCTCGAAAGAGTTTACGAAAAAAGACATTATTGATTTTGTGATTGCAAACGATATCGAAATGATAAATTTCCGATATATTGCTGATGATGGACGTTTAAAAACATTGAATTTTGTAATCAACAGCCTTGAGTATCTTGATCAGATTTTAACAACAGGCGAGCGTGTTGATGGATCAAGTTTGTTTAAATTTATTGGAGCAGGATCGAGCGATTTATACATTGTTCCTCGTTACAGTACTGCATTTGTAAATCCGTTTGAGGAAACGCCAAGCCTCGACATTTTATGCTCTTACTACAATAACGAAGGCAAGCCGCTAGAATCGTCGCCCGAGTATATTTTAAGAAAGGCTCACGAAGAGTTTAAAAAAACTACTGGCTTTACATTTAAAGCATTAGGCGAACTTGAGTATTACATCATTGCCGATAAAGATGAGAATAAACTATTCCCGGCAGTTGACCAAAAAGGTTACCATGCATCGGATCCGTTTGCAAATTTTGAATATGTTAGAAAAGAAGCTATGCGCTTAATTGCCTCATGTGGTGGTAAAATTAAATACGGGCACTCCGAAGTT
>JAQVGK010000450.1 GCA_028696755.1 Bacteroidales bacterium
TTTTGTTTTTTTGTTTTGCATCATAAAAATAAGTGAAAAAACTTTACTTACCAAACCCTGTTTAAAATACTTATAAACAGTGGTTTGGTGAGTTTTTATAACAATTAGTTTGCGGATTTAAGGATTATTTATTTTTGGATGAGATTCAAAATTTACCAGATTGGGAATTGTGGGTAAATAAATTGTACCGACGAGGATTTAATTTGATAATAACTGGTTCGAATTCAAGGCTTTTGTCGAACGAAATGGCGAGCACACTAACTGGCAGGTATTTGCAGATTAATGTCCATCCATTTAGTTTTAAAGAATTTGTAGATTATTCGGGATTAAAACAATCTGATGTTATTGCTTTGCCTTCAGAAATTGGAAAATTGTCGGCATTATTTATTCAATATCAAACTTTTGGCGGTTTTCCCGAAACAGTATTAAATCCAGCAATTCATAAAAACTATTTAAGTTCATTATTCGATTCGGTTTTATTGAGGGATATCGTTAAACGGTTTAAGATACGTCAGACCCAACAGCTCTATGATTTATCAGTCTATCTGTTGTCAAATTATACGAATCAATATTCGTTCAACCAATTAAAGGCAGACTTGGGCTTTAATAGTGTGGCAACAGTACAGAAGTTTTGTTCATACCTCGAAGAGTCATTTTTATTTTATCATCTACCTCGCTACGACAAAAAGGTAAAACTTCAGCAGAAATCGCTAAGAAAGTGTTACATTATAGACAATGGTTTTGTAAAAGCTAGGTCATTTGAATTATCACCCAATTATGGCAGATTACTTGAAAATCTTGTATTTACCGAATTGCTAAGACGCGGTTTTATTCCAGGACAAAGTCTTTTTTACTATAAAACCAAAAACGATAGAGAGGTTGACTTTGTTTGCCGTGATGGGTATCAGATTGTTCAACTAATTCAGGTTAGCTATGACATCTCTCAACAAAAGACACTTAAAAGAGAATTGGATTCTTTAGTAGAATCTGCACAAGAATTAAATTGCAATAATTTATTGCTAATTAATACAACTCGTAAAGAAACAATTGAACATCGTGACAGCCGAATTGAGCTTGTGTTGGCAACAGATTGGTTTTTGGGGATTTCGAAGTGATGGGTTAGCAGGATTTAAAAAAAAAATCGGTTTTTTGGTTCAGCAAATCGTAGCATTTTAGCAACTGCGGAATTTTTTGCAACGAGAAATTTCGGAATAGTTTCAATAAAGTTTTCTGTGCATTTCCCGTGACATTATCGGTGACATATATAGTTTTTAGAAAAGATTAGTATGCATTGTTATCCAAAATGAATCTGAAAAGTCGAAATCGACACGATTACCGTTACTAAGACAAGCATCAGATACTCTTTTATACCGATTGTAAATATGTATTAGTCCAATCGTCACTCCGTTTGATTTGACTAAACATATTTATCATCGGCATTATACCAGCGCAGGTTCATAAATTTGTATCTCATGAAAATATTGGACTAATTATTAATTACATATGGTATTAATTCCAGTGCCGGCTTTTTCCATAAAGTTGGTTCTGGCTAATAAATCAACTAACAAGCGGTTTTGGGCTTCACTCTTCTTGCCAAATTCATCTTTAGGAAATAAAAGCTCACCTTTATTATCAATTATTATAGAGTTTTTAAGTTTTTCGATTGCGATGGTATCGCCCAGAATGTAGTCGAAGTGTATAATTGCATTTTTGCGCTATTTTGATTATTTGCTGATTTTGTACCACAGTTTGTACCACAGTTATACCACAGTTTGTTGTTTTAACTTTCCTCATTAATATTATCAGGGAATACCGTAGGTATAAACCCATTAGAGATGTTTGTAAACTCGGGCAATGTGAGATTTTCTTCTTAAAATATTAACTTCTAATAAGTGCTAATAATTACTAATAAGTGCTAATATTTGTAATTGCATTTTTGTTATGGCAACTTGCTCACTATCTTGCTCACAATCTTGCTCACTTATTAGGCTTATTTAGTTTTGGCTTAAGGTGTTTGTTTTACGTTAGCAGTATGTAAGAGGGTTGCTTCGCTTCGCTCGCAATGACCGTGCCGGTGTAGGATCTCCGTAGCATGGTCATTGCGAGCGAAGCGAAGCAAGCTGCTGATGGAGCAGTATCTTAAATGAAAAACATTTTTATTATCTTTACAAAATAAAATCATTGTTTTATGATGCTTGGTTTTGTAATTACCTTAAATCCGCAAGCAGTTTACTACTACATGTCTGAACTTCATGCCACCTGTGGAAATGCTCGACACTCCGCTCCTAACAGTAGCAAAGGCTACGATTACGGTGCTCATATCTGCGCTTACCCCATCTGACATGCATTTCAGCCCTTCGTTACGCAAACTGCTTACGGATATAAGGTATATAATGACAAACAAAAACAAAACTGTGCTTTATGTAGGTGTAACTTCGACAATTAAATCGAGGATAAAGCAACATAAAGAGCATTTCTATAAGGGATCATTTACCGACAAGTATAACTGTGAGTATCTTGTTTATTACGAAGTAATTGAAGGTATTGAGAATGCAATAAAACGTGAAAAGCAGATTAAGGCGGGATCGAGGCAGAAAAAGATTGATCTTATAAATAGCATCAACCCGGAATGGAAAGATTTGTGGGAGGAGATTTTGAAGAGGTAGATGTGATGTTATTTTAGTTAGCAGTATGTAAGCAGGTTGTGTAGATTGGAGATGGTTAATACTTACTTCTATTTTCCCAAAAAAATGCTCCTAAAACAATCAAATTACTATATTTGCATCTTTGAAATATTTTAGATATGAAAATTGCTGTTGCGGGTACTGGTTATGTTGGGTTGTCAATTGCTTGCTTGTTAAGTCAGAATCACGAAGTTGTAGCTTTAGATATTATTAAAGAAAAGGTCGATTTAATTAACAATAGAATATCCCCAATTGTCGATGCTGAAATTACAGATTTTTTAAAAAATAAAAATCTAAACTTAAGAGCGACATTAGATAAACATGAAGCATATAAAGATGCTGATTACGTTGTTATTGCTGCTCCTACCGATTATAACGAAGTAACAAATAAGTTCGACACGAGAGCTGTTGAGGCTGTAATTTCTGATGTGCTTAGTGTGAACCCAAACACCATAATGGTAATTAAATCAACTATTCCGGTTTACTACACTCAGTCGGTAAAACAAAAGTTTGGAATTGATAATATATTTTTCTCTCCTGAATTTTTGAGAGAAGGGCTAGCTTTATACGACAATCTTTATCCATCACGTATTGTTGTTGGAGAAAAAAGTAAAAGAGCCGAAACATTCGCTAACTTGCTGGTCGAAGGAGCAATTAAGAATGATATCGAGGTTTTGTTTACAGATTCTAACGAAGCCGAAGCCATCAAATTATTCTCGAACGCATATCTTGGCTTAAGAGTTCCTTATTTTAACGAAATCGACACTTATTGCGAAGATCGGAAGAGCG
>JAQVGK010000451.1 GCA_028696755.1 Bacteroidales bacterium
GTGATTAAGAGCAGTTTCCTTTTTAACTTTTTTCATACTTTACAGCGAAGGCCACAATACCTGAAAGAACACCCACAAACCTGCCATCCAAAGTAGCGATCCAACAAGGGCAACAGCAAAATCATAGCCTTTCATTCTCACTTTAAAAATAATCATCGGAATCATAAAAATAATAAATCCAACCACACCGCTGAAAACTATCAGAAAAACTCCAAAAAGAGTAAGTCCAGTATCTTTACCAGAGAACATGTGCTTAAGAGCATTCCCAGTTCCTGGCTCTGCAGTTTTTTTCACCCTGTGAGCTGCAAGTCCATATAGCCCAAAAGTTACTGGAACATACCAGAATAAAACAGAGTTTACCAAATCATCTTCCGACATATTGTCGAAATTAAACCCGTAAAAATAAACTAGGATTCCGAGTCCGGCTAGTAAAGCCGCTAAATACAAATACTTCATAATTTAAAATTTTAATTTATTTAAGCTTCCCACTTTTTTATTGATCTCACAGAAATAAAAATGCAAATTATACAAATAAGAACAGATGCAAAAACCGATGAATAGTTTATTGGAATCCCTGCGATGGCTTTGTTAGCTTCGGTCATTAAGCCTGAAGGTAGAAACTCTCCAACACTCCCAATCTGAGATGCCAGACTGATAATTAGATAAGTTGCAAATGACAACACTCCAGCAACAATTTGTGATTTAAACAACGAGCTAAACATAATTACAATGAACATAATAGTAACAATATTTAGCAGCATCAACAAATTTAATGAAGTGTAAGCGAAAAAATTAAAACCTTCGAAAAATAAAGCAGTATAAAATGTAGAAAATACAAAAGCTGCACTCATGCTAATAAATGCAGAAGTTGTTGCGACAGCAAACTTACTTAACACATAAGCGCTACGGCTCAATGGTTTAACAAATAAAAATACCATAATTCCATTTTCCTTTTCCTTAGCAACAATCCCCATGTAAACAATAATGAGGATAAAACTACCCATCTGTGAAAGGTTTTTCAGATATTGAGCAACAGCATCGAGCCAAGTTGGTTCTGGAACAATGATCTTAATATTTTGCGATTCGCTAATCGAACCGATAATATCGGGCATAAACATAGCCGTTACGGGCGACAATATTCCAAAGAAAACGAATACAAAAAGCATAACAACAAGCTTTCGAGACCTAAACTGCTCGGCCATTTCGTTTTTGAACAATGTAAAAAAGATATTTCTATTCATGTTTGTCCCCTCCTATCAACTTAACAAACACATCTTCGAGATTAGCGGTTTTGGTCTCGAAGCTATCGATTGAAAATTCCTTTTCAGCAATAAGTTTAAGTAAGAATTGCTTATCATTTTCGGGATTTTCGGGATAAAAGACCAGCGAATTTGGCTCAGTATCCGTGAGCATTGACTTAAATGCATCGGGCAACATACTTTTAAAATCGGAAGTGTGTTTTTCAGAACTAAATACAATTTTCAATAGCTTATCCGAATATCTTTTTTTAAGGCTTGCAGTTTCCTCCTGAATGATAAGTTTACCTTTATTTATAATTGCTACGGTATCGCAAACACGTTCCACATCCGAAAGAATGTGAGTTGACATAAACACTGTGCATTCATTTTTTATTCCGGCGATAAATTCAAGCACTTCTTTTCGTCCGATGGGATCTAAGGCCGAAGCTGGTTCGTCAAGAAAAAGCACTTGAGGTTTGCCCATCAAAGCTTGTGCAATTCCGAGTCGTTGCATCATTCCACCCGAAAAATTGGAAATTTTCTTATTAGCAGCATCCTTCAATCCCGACATTTCGAGCAATTCGTCTGCGCGCACACTCCGTTCTTTTGATGATTGTCCAAAAATTTCACCGACAAAGCATAGCAGTTGTTTTGCCTTCATGCCAGTGTACATTTTGGGTTCTTGCCCGAGATAGCCTATTTTTTGGCGCAATTTTACCGAATCGGCCTCATTTCTGATTCCATCGATAAAAAATTCACCTTCGCTAGGCTTCATCAATCCTGTAAGAATTTTCACTGTTGTTGTTTTGCCTGCACCATTAGGTCCGAGGAAACCGTAAACAGAGTTCTTTTCGACGGTAATATTAAGATTGCTAAGAGCTGGACTTTTCTCTTTACCGTATGTTTTACCGAGATTTACACATTTAATTATTTCCATCACCACGACCTGCTAAAAGATAAAATGCTGGGCCTAAAAACTGAACAAAAAGAATAATCAGAATCCAAACTTTCTTGTCCATAATTTTAAAGTTTTTTCTTTTATTCCAATCTATCACAGCCCAAATTACAAGGCTCAAATTTAATACAACAAGCGGTATTATAGCCGCAAAAAAAGTTAAATCAAATTCAGTGTTCATACTTCTATTCTAATACTTTGTTAATTGCAGAGAAAAGCTCACTTCTCTTTATTGGTTTTGACACATAAGCATTGCATCCAGCTTTAATGCATTTTTCTTGTTGTTCAGCTCCAGCATAAGCTGTTTGCGCAATTATTTTAACATTTATTTGAGAAGATTTTATTTCCTCAAGGCATTGATAACCTGATTTTCCAGGCATATTTATATCCAACAGAATAAGATCTGGAATTTCGGATTTAAGCATTTCCATTAAAGAATCTCCATCTGTGGCATGACTAACTTTTACATTTTTATTTTTCAGAAGAGCGCTCAGGTAATAGAATGAATTAATATCATCTTCTGCGATTATTATGTGTTTACCCTCTATACTTAAATTCACAGATTCAGATTTCTTAACTGAGAAGATATTTTCTTCCTGAGTAAAATAAGGAATTGTAAATACAAAGCGACTACCTTTGCCAAGCTCAGATTCTACGAAAATCTTTCCTCCCATTAACTCAACAATCCCTTTACAAATACTTAGACCAAGACCAGAGCCATGATGATATGTATTCTCTTCCACCTGTCTAAATCTCTCAAAAATATGTTCGTGCATCTCAACAGGGATACCTCGCCCCGAATCTTTAACATAAAACTCGAGACAATGCAAACCGTTATAAGTAGAAGTATTTACTCCGAATTCTACAAATCCAGAATCGGTGTATTTAAAAGCATTAGTTATTAGATTATCGAGAACCTGACTTATTCGCACAGCATCAGATTCAAAAGTAAATTTCCTTAAATATTCTGGAAATTCCATTGTTAAATTTATTTTTTTATCCAGCTTATACTCATTTAGATTATTGGATTCTAATGTATTATTCATAATTTCAGAAAGATTACAAGCCGATCGCATAATTTTCAGTTGTTTGGTTTCCAACTTTGAAACGTCAAGAATATCGTTTATTATTTGCATTAGCTTGCTTGCAGAATTCCGAATAATATTATTGTAATCTTTTTTCAACTCTTTAGGAATGTCTTCGTCTGCAATCAAATCTGAGAATCCGACTATGGCATTCAATGGAGTTCTGATTTCGTGACTCATATTTGAT
>JAQVGK010000452.1 GCA_028696755.1 Bacteroidales bacterium
TTTCGTTTGTAATTTTTGAAATTGCGCAAAGAAACTCTTGTTTTGGTCATAATCAATTCCATAATCTAGCGGGTTCCAACTGTCCAACCACCATTCGTCATGTGAATATACAACGAGATTTTTATCAGGAGAGTATATAGATAGCATCTCTCTGCCCGATAAAGAACTTTTAGATTTATATAGATTATAATCGTTCCTAAAACTTAGACGCCTAATATGCCTACAAGTCGGACACAGCGTCGGCGGCGGTATTTCAAAAGTTTTGCCGGCAAAAGTAGGACTGATTTTGCGATAAAATTCTAAATCTTCATCCTCAACAGTAAAATTTTTTGAGCACTGTTTGCACTTAACTTCTTGCATAGCCCAACCATTCATTCTTTAATAGATACACTCAAAGTAAACCAGATTCTTATTCTCAGGTAAAGAACTAATTATCTCTTGATGAGTTTTGCGGCTGTCGGAAAGCAATATCTTTGCTCTGTGTCATCTTTTGGACAGAGATACGCAGTCATTAGGTAAGCACCTGAATTGTAATGATGCGAATAAAAATTAGTGCAAGCCGATCTTCCTTCTTCTGTAATTTCAAGATAAGGGCTTCCGTCCGAGAAGGTTATCACTTCTTTGTAAGTATCGCTATATGAACTCCTTCTGCATATTTGAAATGAGACGTCGGCTTTATCAGGGCTGTTTTCAACATTTAATGTTCTTGTTTCCGAATAGGGCATGCGTCTTAGAACTTTGATGGATACTTCTTTTTCAGCTGATCGGCCGGAAGAGCTTGTTGCTCTAAACTTTGCTGTGTAGCTTCCTGATATATCTTTGCTTGGTGTCCAGCGGAAGGTGTTCCTTATTAGAGTAGCACCATCCGGGATATCTATCGCAGCATAACGCATTGTTCCACCACTCGAATCCCTTGCAGAAATTTTAAATTGCAGCGTATTACCACCGTATACAAATTTTGGATTCGTTGAGGCAAATATTGGATCTTCCGCTTGCGTAGTGATTGTTGAGCTTGTTGTTGTTGGTGAGGGGATTGGTGTAATAGATGTTATAGGAGAAGGAACTACGCTTATTGATGGTTCGGGGGATTGAATACTGTTTGTCGATCCATATTCATATGGACCAATATCTACAGCTTGGCCAGACTTTCTGTCTCTTCCTTCAAAATCAAATTTCGACATAAAACTCGTCAAAATTGTTGATCCCGAATCGATTGCTGGGCTGTCTTGCGTTAGGTGAAAATTCTTTGAACTGGCGTTAACGAATTTAGGATCAAACTCTTTTGGATTTGAACCTTTGATAGTTGGGGGAGTGCTTCCGAAAAACAGATTATTATCAGCATTTTGAAATGCATTGCCGATTTCATCATTGAAGGTGGAATTAACGAAGATGTTATGTGACAGTTTAATCGTTTGGGCAGACAGATTTGGATCTGAATCGGCTCTCTTCTCAAATGAAACATTTCCATTGTAACTAATACTGTTTATTAACTGCCAATTTGGCCTATATCCTCCAAAAAGATAATTCGAGATCCTATTGTTAAATGCTATCGAGTTTCTTACGATGCCATCTCTCCAAATTTTAATTCCTATCCCAGATGTATATTTTGGATTGGCCACACCTTCAGGTTGTTGCCAATTATTATCGTAGGCTTGGCAGTTTTCAACTAAAACATGTGGCTTCAAATCAAAACCTCCGTCGTTCCATCCATGTGCTTTGCAATTTCTGAAAACATGGTAAGCGCTATATCCTTCAATTAAAAACCCATCGGTATTCCAATAGTCCCAAGCGCTATCAGCGGCTTCAACATTTTCCCATAAAGTATTGGTAAATTCTGGAGAGAAACCATTCTCATTATCAGTTCCAATATATGTGCCCCACTCACAATTTTTGATTAACGAATTTCTTACTATAAGGCGATCCCCATATTCAGCTCTAATTCCTTTTTCGTGTTGCTGAAAAACTCCATTGTCTATTAATATATTTTCAACATTACTCATAAAGACACCATAACCGCCCAAACCATGTCCAGCATCAGTGACTGTTTGAATTCCATCTGTCTGTAAATTATCAATTATCGTGTTGCTTTTGGGTTCGATATGACCAACGTTACCACCGCCAACTCTTATGATTGGTCTGGTTGCGCCAATTCCTCGTACAACAATCGGTCTGTCGGGTGTACCCGGATGCTGCAAAGTCAGCGTCTCATCATAAACACCAGATTTTATATAAATCGCATCCGATGTGTTATTTTCGGGATGATGCTGGGCCAGGGATGCTGCCTTGGTAAATGTTTTAAATGGTTTATCAACTGAACCGGTATTGTCATCGTTTCCATTGGTTGAGACATAATATATTGTTCCTGTCGGTTGATAATTTGATCCGGGATCCCAACAACCATCGATTTTCCCATCACCATTGTCGTCTATTCTGTTGTCGCAAATTTCTATATTTTCTGTTGAAGCCTCAATATTCGCTAACTTTAACCCTATAAAAACAGAAACTATAATAAATAAAATTATAGTTCCGGTTACCAAAACTTTCTGCTTTGTTTTTTTAGCACTTATATCCCCCCCTTTTTTTTATTATAGCATAATCCGAAAAATAACTTTTGATTTAAAAATAAATTTAATTTTTTAAGTTTTGATTTGGGGTATTAAGCGATTTTAAGACGATTCTTTTGAGCAACCTTTATCCATTTAACTCTTGTTAGGGATAGATCTTACTTTTATATTACCGTCTTTTGGTAGCAGGATTCGCAATAAACTTTTTCTGGTCGATCTGGTGCGAAAGTTGTCTCGAATTTGTTCAGACAGCGCGCTTCGTGGCCATGATTGGTTGTTTCACAATCGCACTGGCGCTCGAAAAGTTTTCGTGGATTTCTTAAACTAAATAATTCCTTGAAACGCTCTGAATAATGAACTGTTGGGATTGGAATATTGTTCTTGATGTAAAAGGATAATTCTTGCGGTAAAACTTTAAACGGCTTACCCGACTTTTCGCATTTTATAATCCCAGCCAATAACTTTTTGGTTTCTTCTTCATCATTTGCATATTCAGTAATATCGTCTTTAGGCTGGTAAGTTTCTCCAGTAAATTCACTTTCATAAAAATTGTCTTGCCAATAACCACCAAGTGCTTCTACTTCTTCTTTGTTTTTTGGCGCATAGTCTTGCGCTACACTTTCATTGTAAGCGACTTGCGAGATTGATATTGGGAAGAATTCTCCCCATTCGTCCGTCTCTTGCATTTTTTTAATAATCTTGGCAAAGAGCTGCTCGTATTCTTCCTTAGTATATTGTTTGTTAAAAATGCAATACTCTTTTCGTCTTAACCCGACACAGCCAAAACAATTTTTGCAATATTCACAGAAATTACAATAATAATTATTTTCGCCATAAGCCATAAAAACACCGAATACATTTTTGTAGCCAGCTATGGAGGTTCCTTCATAGCAGAGCTCC
>JAQVGK010000453.1 GCA_028696755.1 Bacteroidales bacterium
ACTTTGTCAGGAGTTACTTTTCTTGGAGTAGGTATTGAAATATCTCCTGAGAAATCCTTGTTTAAACTTAAAGCTTTTTACGGCAGATTTGCCAGAGCCCAACAGTTTATCCCAGACAATATGTTTAATCCACAGGCAATTTTTGTTATGCCGTCATACGAACGCTGGGGTTATGGAACAATGGTTACAATTGGCAAGAAAAACCATGTGTTCGATTTGATTTTATTCAAAGCATCAGACGAAATGGCTTCTAATAGTATTCCCGACAGTCTGGCTGTTTATCCCGAAGAAAACTTCGTTGTCGGAATAAACGCAAGGAATAAAATAGTAAAAAATCTCTTTCTGGATGTTAATTACGCATTGAGTGCATTATCTACAGACATTAGGCAAGAAGAGATTCATCAGGAGACATATTCTTATTCAAACAATCTTGGATTTTTATTTACGCCCAGATCTTCGTCTCAATTTAATAGCGTTTTCGATGCTTCGATAAATTTTAAGCCGGGAAAAGTTAATCTTGGAATGAAGTATTTAAGAATCGATCCTGAGTACAAATCATTGGGAACATCATTTATAAACAACGATGTTCAGGAATTTACGGGAAATATTGCATCGAGCTTTAATAAAAATAAAATATCTGTTACCGGCAATGTTGGTGTTCAAAATAATAATCTTGATAAGAAACAACTTGTAACAAATAAAAGACTTATATCAGCATTAAATTTCAATTGGCTGATAAATAAAAACCTGAGTGTAATCACAAATTTGTCAAATTATAACACGAATTCCACTCCTGTTCAAATATACTTAATCGACTCAATAAAATACTCGCAAGTTACCAGAAACGCAACATTCAACATAAATCAGAACTTTGGTGACTCAACTCTTCAGCACAACCTATCTGGAATGTTTACTTTTCAGAACGGAAAATCACTCAGTCAATCAGGTGAATCTGTTACCGACATAAATAACACATTTATAAATTCTCACATTTCGTACAGACTAAATTTTATCCCAGAAGGTTTAATCCTAATTGCTTCATTAAATTATTCGAATTTTATTTCTGATTTAATAAATACAAAATCAATAGGCCCGAGTGCTGGTTTAAGTAAGTTTTTGCTCAATAAAAAAATCAACCTTGGACTTAATGCTACCTATATGTATTCATTTGGCGAAAGCATTAACGAAACTAATATTTTAAACTTCAGGTTTTTCGCGAATTACAAGATTAATAAATTTAACAGTTTCAGTTTAAGCATAAATGCGTTGAGCAAAAAAACAGATGCTTCATCGGCATTTCATTCTCAGGCAAGTATTTCGTATAATTTAGTTTTTTAAAAATTAAGCACTATGCTACAAAAAAAATTCTTGATAACAATTCTGGTTCTGATTTCGCTAAGCACCTTTTCTCAGATAACTAATCCTGTTACAGTGAATCTTGTTCTAACACCACCTCACAGTGCAATTCTTAGCGAATATACTTCAATTGGCTCCAATAAACTCATTGCCAACATAAGATTAAACGATTTAAGCGAACCTTTGTGGAATGTTAGGTTAAAAATAAGTATTGAAAGCAGTCAGGTAAGAATCTCTACAAAAATAAATTACAAACCACCAACACCTATCGAATTATTGCCAGGTACTGTAATTCAGATATCAGGCGAAGATCTTGCGCCATATCTCAGTTATGCTAATATTGACGTTCAGGGGATAACAATGTATGAATTGCAGCAAAATGGTATTATTCCAGAGGGATTTTACACATTCACAATTGAAGTCTATGACTATAACTCAAATCGTTTACTTTCGAATACTGCAAATTTCAATGCTCTTGTTCAGCTAAATGGTGTTCCATTGGTTCAGAACCCAAGTGTTGGCAGAGTAATTATACATACTAGTCCACTAAATATTCCATTACAATGGCAATTATCCTCGCCTTCAATTTATGGAGATCCATCGAGTATCGAATATCAATTAAGTCTTTACAAAATTCTTGACCCGAATGTTAACCCTGTTAATTCAATAATTAACAATGTCGTTGAAAAGATTTATGAATCTGACTTCTCTAATGCTACTAGTTTAGTGTATGGGTTAAATGATCATCCTCTTGAAGTAGGCCAAAAATATTCATATACTGTGCAGGCTAGAGATGTGGATGGTCGTGACATTTTTAAGAATAAAGGATTTTCGGAAGTCGGTTGGTTTTATTACGGTTATCCTGCAAATGGAAATATTGCAATCAGAACTCCCGAAAATAGAAAAGCATTCAGTATAACTGAATTTAAGAGATTCTGGTGGGATAAGCCCGATAACATTCAAAATGACCAACAAGTATCGTACAGGATGAAAATTGTTGAACTTGGCGAAAATCAGGATTCCATTAATGCAATTAATAATAACCCTGTCTGGTATGAATATTCAAGCTTAGCTCAAATTGGCTCAAACGGGTATGATTTTATGCTTAATCAACCCCTCACTCAACAAGAGAAGTATGCTTGGCAAGTAAAAGCATATACAGGAGAGCAAGAAATTGCAAAGAGTGAAGTGCGCACTTTTATTGGACCACCTGTAATTGAGAAATTTATGGCAGGAAACCATGAATGTATTGTTACAAAAACAAATAATAGCGATTTGTCAAATCTTTCTGGGAGTTGTAGAGTAAAGATATCTGAGAATGCCGAATTTGTTGAATTTAACTTTGAACACCTAAATATTGGAAATTCTGGTGGAGAAAATGTCCTATTATCAGGTCAGATGACTGCTGAAATTGAAAACGAAAAGACTATTTTACTCGAACCTGATTTTGCAGATAATGGAAATGCATTATTTTACGCTGAGCAATACAGACTTGACAAAAACGCACTTTTGATTAAAGGAAATATCAGATGGACATTTCCAATTGCAACAGATCAGACAGATCTTGCTGTTGTACAAACAAAAAGCGACTGGGTAAACTTTAATAGTTACAAGCTTTTGGGTAGCGTATCTCTAGGAACTCAAAATCAATTTAATTTGATTGATCCAATTGGTTATCACATTGCATTTGACAGCACTGCCAACTTTTTAGTTTCCGAAAATAAATTCACATTAAGATTATTTGGCAAATTATCACTACCAGAAGATATTGTAGATAATCAAGGAAACAGAATGGTTTTGCCGTTTAGGAATATCAATAACTTGTTTTATTTTGAACAGGAAAATGTCAATTGTGATAATAATATTTTGTTGGCTGATAATACAAAACTGCAAATGAAACCTCTTGATTGGGTTGTTGATTTCAGTGAAACCGAAACTCTGACTGAAATAAATCCAGTTTTGTCTTGGAAAGGAATTGCGATTACTAGATATAGAGTTATAATTCCTGAAAATGTAGATGAAAATTCTTATTTTTCACTATCATACCCGTTGGAGTTCGAAAAGAGTTTAGCAGACAATCCTAATTTAAAGAATTGGATTGAT
>JAQVGK010000454.1 GCA_028696755.1 Bacteroidales bacterium
CTATATTGATTTAGGTGTTTTTGTGCATCATATTGATATATATAAAGAATTGGGGGGGTTTGATACAAATTTAAGAAGATTGGTTGATTGGGATTTAATACTTAACTATACCAAGGAATATGATCCATTTTTTATCCCTATTATTTTAATTGATTATTCTGATGATTATAATGATGAAGAGCGTATTAGTGTGAAAGAATCATATTATTTAGCTGTAAACGAAATAAAAATCAAATATCGTAAGAATTTAAAAAAAATAACAACAGTAATTCCTACATATAATCAGAAACATTATTTAGAAAAGGCGATTGAAAGTGCTATTTTTCAAGAGGGAGATTTTATACATGAGATACTTGTTTCTGATGATGGTTCTGATGATGGTACAGTTGAAATCGTTAGAGAATATGAAGAAAAATATCCAAATTTAATTTTTAATATTAGTGGGCAAAGCAACGAAGGTATTTCATCAAATTTTAAAAAATGTATTCAATGTGCAAATGGAGAATACATAGCATTTCTTGAGGGGGATGATTATTGGATAGATAGGTTTAAATTAAAGAAACAACTTGATTTTATGAATAATAACAACGATTGTTCAATGTTATTTTCGAAAATTGAGGTACATAATATGCAAAATAATACAAAGCGATTTTTAAAAAGACAATGTAGTCTTAAAAAAAATAAGTTAGACGGAAATGAATTTATTGCTGACCCAAATTTAAATTTAATTGCTAATTTTTCTTCGTGTTTTTTTAAAGCCGACATATTAAAATCAATACCAGAATTACTGTATCAAAGTAGAATAAATGAAATAGCTATTGCATTTTATTTCGAACAATTTGGTAAAATTGGATATATTAATGAAGCTTTAAGTGTTTACAGACAACATGAGAACGGAGTTTGGACTGGATGTAGCTTGAGAGATCAATTAACTAGCGGATTAGAAACTCGAAAAATTGTAAAAGAAATTTGTGCTGTGGAGTATAAGGATAAAATTCAAAAAATTATTGAGGATAAATATTTAAAACCCTTAAATGAAATAGTATGATTGAACATCTCAATCGGGATCATATTTGTATCTAATTATATCTTCCTGGAGCTGGTTTATGTTTATGTTTCCTTTTGCTTGAGCAATAAGCATTGTCCCTTCGTATTCGATTACATCTAAATATTTTAACATAATTCTATATTTTGGTCTATTCCAAAAATCATGAATAATAAATTTTGTAAAAATGCAACCATATAGTATTGAGTTAAGTGTGCATGCAATTCTAAATCTTCCATCTATAAAAACACAATCAAATCGTATGTTGTTTTTTTTAAAAATCAGCTCTGAATAGTTTGGGTATAGTTCTTTATTTTCTTTATCCAAAGGAATTCCCCAATTGCCAACTTTTCCAATATTTATATGTTCAAATATTAAACGTTTGTTTCTTTCTGACTCTATAATATAATTCCATGTTCTTAAATGATTAATATAATCAAGACTCGATTCTACTGAAAAAATATTTGCTTGGGAATTCAACAGTACAGTAAAAGTGCTACCTCCAGAGCCGAATTCTAAATAATTCTTAATTGATGGATTTTTTATTGTTTCAATAAAAAGGCTCTTTTCTTTAGCGTTCATTATTAACTCATATGCTTGGGGTGTATTGGATTTTTTATCTAAATCAAGTATTTTTTTATTTTGGATCTCCATTGTTGTTGTTTTGTGTGTTGTTATTAATGATGTAAATATAGTTAAAATGGGCGAATGGATTTCGTTGTTGGATATTTCGGACTAAGCTGACCTGATTATTCCGATCCAAAGTGTACCACTATTCCGATTTAAAGTGTACCACTTATTCCGGGCGAAAGTGTACCACTCGTGAAGCTTAGCTAACAAAAAATAATTACGACTAAACCCACGATTTATTACCTGACATTCCGGCACAAAGTGAACCACTTTACCATTAGGTGGATTTGTAACAAAAATAGCTATCATGCTTTCGATAAAAATCTAAAAGTACGATGGCAAATAAAAACACAAGTATGTTACAAATCAAAAAAGCACTTCAATTATTGGATGCAGGTAAATCGGAACGTTTCATCACCGAACAATTAGGTCTATCCCGAACAACGTTAAGAAAATATCTGGATAAATTATCGTCATCTGAACTATCGAATGATCAGCTGATGGCCCTTTCTGATGCTGATTTTTCAGCATTAATATATGGTGAGCCGAATGTTGTTGTAAAGAGTTATCGTCAAGAACGTTTCGATTCGTTAACCGATTATTTTATTGCTGAACTCAAACGAGTTGGTGTTACCCGTCAATTGCTTTGGAAAGAATACCTTAAACAAGATCCCGATGGATTTGGGTACTCTCAGTTTTGCGAGCGGTTAAACCAACTAAAAAGAAGGAACAATAACACAGTTACGATGCATCTCGATCACGTTGCAGGCGAAAGGATGCAGGTTGATTTTGCAGGCAAAAAACTATCGTATGTCGATAAGATCAGCGGTGAGATAACCGAATGTCCAGTATTGGTCTGCACTCTTCCATTCAGTGGTTACACCTATGTTGAAGCTCTAGAAAATGCATCTCAAAGCAATCTGTACGAAGCACTCAGCAGGGCTTTAAGTTATATTGGAGGGGTACCACAAAATGTGCTAAGCGACAACATGAAACAATTTGTAATAAAAGCCAGCCGTTACGAGCCCCGGTTTAACGAAATGGCCGAACAATGGTCGGTTTACTATAATACCACTATATCTGCCGCAAGGGTGCGCAAACCGAAGGATAAGCCATCGGTCGAGAAGGAAGTCCACATCTCTTATCTGAGGATATTTGCCCCTTTGCGCAACGAAGTTTTCCACAGTTTAGCTGAACTTAATTATCGCATTTGGGAATGTCTGGAAGTACATAATACAACTCCCATGCAACGATATGAGCTAAGCCGAAAAGAGCGTTTTGAACAAGATGAAAAGCACGTTTTAAAACATCTTCCATTATCTGGATTTATTGTCAAATATGAGGTTAGTGCCAAAGTGCAGCGCAATTATCATGTAATATTAGGCCAGGACATGCATCAATATAGTGTGCCTTATATCCATGTTGGAGAAACGGTTAAAATCACATATGATTCCAGTGAAGTTGAAATCTTCCTAAACCTGCGCAGAATTGCCCTTCACCGAAGAGATTGCCGCAGAAATGGTTATACCACTATTGACGAGCACATGCCCGAAAGTCATCTTCGTTACCTGGAAACAAAGGGCTGGGATGCTGATTACTTTATTGCTCAGGCAACAATTATTGGAGCCAACACCAAAGTGATCTTCGAAAGAATACTTTCCCGGAACAAGTTTCCTGCTCAAACATACAATGCCTGCCTGGGACTGCTTGCACTGAATAAGAAATATGGCCCACAACGGTTTGAAGCTGCCTGTTTGCGGGCACTGCCAGCATCTTTCATT
>JAQVGK010000455.1 GCA_028696755.1 Bacteroidales bacterium
TGGTCGAAGTGCACTATTACGATCCCTACGAGTTCACCCTCAGTACCGAACCCTCCGCCGTATCGTTGTGGGGCGAACCCTACAAACAATACGGCAAAGTAGCCGGATGGGGACAGGAAGCCCACGTGAAAGAACAGTTCGGCAAAATGAAAACTGCTTTTGTCGACAAAGGTTATCCCGTAATCCTGGGAGAATACGGAGCCATGCGCCGTTCGTCCATCGGGGGCGACGCTCTCACCTGGCACCTCCAATCGCGCGCCTACTACCTCGAATACGTCACCCGCGAAGCCCGCAAAGCCGGCCTCATTCCCGTGTACTGGGACAACGGCCATCTTGGCAACAACAGTTTTGCACTCTTCAACCGCACCACAGGCGCTATCTTCGACCGGCAGGCAGTAAAGGCATTGATGACGGAATAAACCACCGGCTTTTCATCCGCACAGAAGACTCCTACAGACATTGGCAGAATCCCTCAAAAAATAAGACACCATATTTTACAATCCTTTAAACAACATTATTAATGAGAAACAAACTGACTTTTGTGACTTTAATTTTAATCATAAGCTTATCAACACAAGTACATAAGCTAACTACTTACTTGAACACCGTACGACCCGGTAACCTGATTATAAAACAACGAGTAAAATTAAAGAAGCCGGAAAACAAGAGTAAAAATCCGATTGGAAATTTCGGCATATTACAACCCATGAACGAAGAATACATACTAAAACACTTTATCCCGGACAGTACATGTATCGGCACTATCTGCGGAATGGGACACCGTACACAGTATTACTATTATCAGAAACAGGATCGTTTACGGGCAAAAGCATTCGAAAACTCCACCACCTTGATGAACTATATCAAACCCGAACTCCAGTTAGAATACCCCTATGGCTACGCACTATTCTTCTATTTCGAAGGTGATGGAGAATATTCACATGCTTTCTCTTTAGTAGCGAAAAGGCATAATTGTATAGAAGCCGATGCCAAAAGTGAAATTAGGTTGCCTGAATTTGAAAAGGCCAAGAAATTGCGGAATATACATACCTTGCTTTAGCCGGCACAATGCCTGTGTATGACGTCATCGTGAAACAAGTAAATAAATATCAAATTTAGCAAACATGAAAAGGATTACAACAACATTTCTATTACTATTTATATTATTAAAGTGCTTTACTGAAAACGTGCATTTCCCGCAATTTATTCCACCATCACCAAATGCTCAAACTTTTATGAAATATGGAGAATATCCGGTTTCATCTTACACAGGTGTACCAAATATTTCAATACCTATTTATACAATTCAATTAAAAGACATAACTATTCCCATTAATTTTACTTATAACGCCTCAGGTATTAAAGTTGAAGAAGAAGCAAGTAGAGTTGGCCTTGGTTGGATTTTAAATGCAGGTGGTATTATATCTCAAACTATAAAAGGTCGTTATAATGATTTTGACCATGGTGTATATTTTAATAAATACAATGAATTTAAAATAGATGATCTTCATGGCTTTAATAATTTTATTGAGTATACTGTATATAATAGAGATTTTGCCTCTTTCTCAGTTCCTGATAGTTTTTCAATAACAAACTTTAAATCTGGGATATACAATAGTTCTATAGGTTGTGGTATAATAGAAATGGCACCAGATATTTTCACATATAATTTTTTAGGATATTCAGGTAAATTCATTTTTGGAAGAAATGGTAATATTATTAAAGAAAACAATGATAACATCCAAATAATTCCAACAATAAATCAAACATCATCTTTACCCTTAAAACTAGAATCATTTAAAATTATTACTCCAGATGGAACTAAATACTATTTTAATCAAACTGAAAAAAGTTCATTTGGACAATTTGTAAGTAGTAACAACACATATAACAGCAGTTTCTATTTGACAAAAATCGAAACAATAAATAAAACGGTTATAAATTTTATTTATAACAAAAATGGTTATACGTTGGGTACATATAACAGAAATCATGATTTTAGCTTTTCTGATATCAATATTAATTATTCCACACATGAAATTGTAACATTAAGCGACATATACTATCCTGGAGGACATATGCATTTTAATTATGTTTTTGATCGATTAGATTATAGATCAGAACCACGGATTCAAAGCATTCAAATATACGAGCAAGAAATCAACACATCAACATGGTACTTAAATCCCAGCAGCCAGGATCCAATGTATTTTTCAGCAAATTTTAACGGTATTGAGCAGCCGACTCTAGAGAGAATCAATAGTTTAATTCAACCAAACGTCAACAATTATAACAATGATTGGAATACAAAAAGACTCAAATTAAATGAATTAAAGCATGTTGATAAAAATAACAAATCCTATTCATATAAATTTTCTTATAATGAAGTTAATCTACCCACAAAATTGTCGACAGCTGTGGATCATTGGGGATATTTTAATGGCGAAACCAATCACGACTTTATTCCTGCTTTTTTGCATAATGTATCTACTACAAATGATGCCGTCATTGAAGGAATTAATAGTTCAACCAACAGAGACGCCAATGAACATTATAATCAGGCATTCATTTTAAAACAAATTATTTATCCTACAGGTGGAAAAACTGAGTTTACTTATGAAAGCAATAAATTTAAAATGAATAATATGGAAAACGACTCACATAGTCGAGATTTCATGTATTCACAACAAGAAGTATCTATTGAGGGAAATTCAACTACCGGACTAAACAATATCCCCTTTCACTTGAAAACATTTACAATCCCCTACGCAAGCGGAAATCCTGGTGGTGGACATAAATCAACACTGAATATGAATTTAGATTTAACCCTGAATAGTGCTTATAAACACCGTCCTATAACTGGAGAACCTAAATTAAGCATTTCAATAATGTCGGGAAATAATATTGTTTGGTCATATAAATATCAATCACCAGAAACTCCAGATGTTAATCAATTCACAGGAGACACATGGCATTTTACAAAGATATTTGACAATATTGATTTATATGCCGGTGATTATACTTTAAAAATTGATTGTCAGGAAGGTAATATGCGTCTTTATTTAAACGATCTACTTTTCTCAATTAAACGTACAATTTACCCTCATGAATATTTAGAAAGCCATCCCATAGGAGTAGGAGGCGGACTCAGAGTAAAGAGTGTGAAGAATTTCGACACAGCGAACAATTTATTAAATGGCAAAGTATTCAAATATACTAATAGTGAAGATAATAATGATTTAAATTCTACAGGAAAATTAATGGCATATCCTCATTATCAATATGCATTTGGAAAAATTGGCGCACAAGGTTTGTTGAATAATAGTTATTCAGTAGGTTATTCAGAAGTAACAGTCTTTGATGTAAACAGTTTAAACATCCAAATAGGTAAAAATAAATACAAATACATTAATATCCCCAATAAGAATTTATATTATACCTGGGAAGAACAA
>JAQVGK010000456.1 GCA_028696755.1 Bacteroidales bacterium
GAAATGTTTTTCTATGTATCCGATATCAAAAACAGGAGGAACAGGCACATTTACCGGGGGCAACTGACAGCTGTCTCCTACAAAAATAATCTTTCGTGCATTGGCATAGGACAACAGGTCTGTTAGCACTCTGCCCGAACCAAAGTGGAGAAACCCGGAACGAATGGCATGGTTCGAAATCATTGAGGCTTCATCCACAATAATGGTGGCATCTAAAGGCAAAACACCACCTTTTAGCATAAATACAAGCTTCTTGGTTTTATTGATTTCATCCACTTCTTGAATTTCCAGTTTGTAAATATGCTTGTGCACCGTTTCAACCAGAAAAGAGGCCTTATCGCTAAGGATTTTGGCCGCCCTCCCGGTACTGGCAAGCAAAGCAACCGGCTTATCCTTTGCCACAACATATTTTACAAAAGCACTAATCAGCGTGGTTTTACCTGTCCCTGCATAACCATCAATGACCAATACCTGCTTTTGCGGATTACTATAAAACTCAACAAGCGTTTGTCCCAAAAGCACCTGCTCATTGGTCAGCTTCAGAGTCTTATTTACATATGGTTGAAGAGCATCCATAGGCATTAAAAATAAGGGCGAAAGGTTATATTAAATCTTAGATTGTGCAGAATTTTTATGCCTTAAATCTGCAATAGAAATTTATTTTGATATTATTCCAAACCAAACAGAGCATTTCAATCTTTTTCTATCATTAATTTAATATGACTATTGACTTTTTCATAATCACCCATATCTTCCACGCCAAAATACTTGTCGGCTAGGCCAATAAATTGTTCCAGGTTTGATTTGATTTTCTTTAAGGCTTGATTGATATCGGCTTCATTTACCTTTATAAGACCATGCGCAACTTTGTTGCGCAGGAAGGATAGTTCAAGCAGGTGGTTAAAGAAGCTGTTAAAAGAATCATCAGCAATCCCATTTTTCTTATTGAAATAATCAATTATAGCCTTATAGACAAACTTGTTGGGCTCTTTGTATTTAAGCTGGAAGTTAGCGCCATAAGCTGATTTACTGAGGTGTTCCAGTAATTCAGGATTTGCTGCCAATAACTCATTCCAGGCCTTATGATCGTCATTGGGTGTATAGTCAAAATCCCCATTGAGCAATTTGATCACTCTAGGCTTCAAAATAATTTCAGTAATAGTGAATATTCGAACTAAAAAATCTGAATAAGCATAACGTTTTAATAAAACTTTGGCCGAAAGATACATCTCCACAATTTTGCCTTGCAAATCTGATTCTTTAAAATCGAGGTATACCATGAGATTGGTGTAAAAACTTCGGTTACCTTCATCAATTGTACACAGCTGTGCGAGTTGTTCTTTAGCACCGTCAAAATCAAATGCCATTCTTGAGAAGGCATATTTTGAAATAGCGTTTAATTCAGGGGAATAATTCAAGTCTATTATAGCTGCGTAATTAAAATTTTCAAGTGCATGTAGAACTTTACCTTTTAGCAATCGCCTGTAGAATTTTTTTGGAAAAGTCAGAGGGAAAGCCACAGGAGAGCTTTCGGGTTTATTTAATTGCACGGTTTGGGGATATTGTTCAATACAGTTAAGCAAAAGTGCTGTATTTATAGCATCAATACCACTTTGAGCGAATAAGTAAACAGAATCATCCAGCTGAAACTTGAAAGGATGATCTGCCAGCTTTTTGGCAAAAGCATCAAACATACTATCATGGTAAATAATATTATCATTTACATAGCAGTCTTTAATTTTAGCAACTTTACTACCATACTTTTTCCTAAGGTATTGATTTAGCAATTTTGCCAGCTTAAATGTATCTTTACGTTTATGATAATCAGAAACATCAGCAATTTTTTCCTGGTTTGTAGAAACCAAAATTAACTTATTTATTTCCTTGTGTTGTGCCAGTACATATTCAATTGCTGGAATGATGATTGGAAATTCTATTTGATTATAAAGCTTATCGAAATCATTGATTATAAAATCTGCTCCATCAACATTATTAGCAAGGTAAAATTTATTGGAAACAGGATTACGCCGTAGTTCAACGCCTTCAATTTCTTTATTTATTGTAAGATCTCTGTCTCCAAGAGTAACAATAAGATTAACATCCATTTTGCTATTTTTTTTGAATTTTGATAAAACCCAGTAAAAAACCTTCTTCATCCATTCGCCTGGTTTTGGGAAACATATATTCAGCATATTTTTTATAATTTCCAGGCCTTGATTTGTTGACAATTTGTTCATATGCTTGATCATCAGTTAAAATGCCTGAATCCTTTTGCCATGCACCTGTCATAAAATTCCATCCACTGCCATGCCCTACACGGATAAGAGCCTCATTTTCTCTGTAGCTCTCAGCTTGTTCGATCAGTAGATTAACTTCATAGATATAATTCTTAACATCTTCAAAATTATCATACTCTTCCCATGTACTCACCTCCTCTTTTAGTAAGTGAATTGTATGCTTATTTATAGTAGTTAGCAGTTCTGAATCGCTGTTTAAGAAAGAAACATCTGTACTTATTTTATGACGCTTAAGGTATTCTGTTAATTTTTGTTTATCAATATCGATACGAATTGTTGAAGTAATCTCTTGCCCGATTGCTTCGGTTAGCTGGCTTACCTTGCTGTCCAGCCTGGTGCTATTGTGCCTATGGTTCAGGCTCATCATATTCAAAGCAATTGTAGTCCCTTTGTCAAAAATGGCATCTCCAACCCTTAAAAAACGCAAACTGTCGTGATTGGGGTCTTTGCCAAAAAGCTTTCTGGAAAGATTCCCGTCATCAAGATATGATTTTTTGTTTTTCAACATTTGCTCACTTACAATTCCCAACGCTTTAATCAGTTTGGTAAACAAGGCTGTGCGTATAGCACCTTTTATTGAAGATCCGGGAATATAAGGATGGGCCGTGCCTGTATGTATTTGTTCTTTAAGAGATTGTGAAGTCCCAATGTTCTCGGCAAAATAATTCATTGTCCGGGAGCACACATCCTCAAGCTCCAAATCATGCTTACGTTTCATCAGGTAAGGCATAAGCGGTTCGCCTCGCTCAATCATGGCTACCCAGGTACTGATTTGTGCTTCCCCAATTATGCCCAACACTTTGGACGGGTCGATAATGCCGATGAAATCATTTTTCAGCAGAAATTCCGTGTTTTTTTGAAAGAGTACACCTGATCCAATATGCACCGGTGTAATTGTTTCAATAGTATAATCACTCATGCAAGCTTTTTTTAATGTGTTACATCAATAGGAATAAAAAAGCCCTTGCCACTCCTGTAAACCGGATGCATGCCTTCTTCGTTCCATTCGGGAGATAAATCGAGGATTTTGCCGCTAAGTATTTTCATAGGAAAAACAGAGCCACATGAGAACATATAGACTTTCTTTTTTCGCAAATGCCTCAGTTTTTCATTTGAACTTCCCGCCATATAACCACCCCGCAATTCAAG
>JAQVGK010000020.1 GCA_028696755.1 Bacteroidales bacterium
GCCTGCACATAAACATTATGCACCATGGTCTTACCATTGATGTTAACCAGAGGCTTTCCGGGAAACCTTGTAGATCCATATCTGGCAGGAATAATCGCTATAAAATCCATAGATAAAATTTTGGGCTTAAAATTACACATTTTTATGTTTTAACTCCATTTATTCATTATAAAAGTTTTATTTTGTAATTATGATCGAAAACGATGATAAAACATTACGTAATTTTAAGTCGAACAGGGTAATATTACCCGCTGTTCTTGGTTTGGGTATTGTTGCCTGGTTTATATACAGAGATTTTAACAAAATCGATTTCAATCTTTTTGATCTTTCATACATAAGTTTTGTATTCTTACTGTTGGCTTTGGGGATGATGTTTTTCAGGGACTTTGGTTATGTTTTAAGAATGCGGGTTTTGTCGGAGAAACAACTTAGTTGGAAACAATGCATAAAAATTGTCTTTCTTTGGGAATTCGGATCTGCAATTACTCCATCGGCTGTTGGGGGAACAGCTTTAGCAACCTTGTTTTTATGGAAGGAAGGTCTTAATGCAGGGAAGAGCACTTCAATTGTTTTGGCAACATCATTTCTCGATGAATTGTATTTTAGCTTAATGTTTCCGCTAATTATTCTTCTTTTCAGTAAATCGCAGATATTTGTTACTGACGAAAATAGCCAGTTCGTAAGAAATCTCTTCGGTTTTGCTATGGCCGGATATAGCGTAAAACTTGCATGGACAATTCTTATGGCCTATTCAATTTTGATCAATCCAAAATTTCTGGCTGGAATGTTAAAAGGGATTTTCAAATTACGATTTTTAAAAAAATGGAAGGATTCTGCAAATCAAACAGCGCTCGATTTTGAAACTGCAAACCGCGAATTCAGAACTAAGGGTTTTAAATTCTGGCTAAAATCTTTTTTTGCAACTTTTATTTCGTGGACTGCCCGATACTGGGTTTTAAATTTTTTACTTGTTGGAATGATGTTTTCGATAGTAGCTAATAATGCAGGAATTTCGATTTCGGAACATATGCTGATTTTTGCTCGCCAGCTTGTTATGTGGATAATTATGCTCGTAATGCCTAGCCCGGGAGGAAGCGGATTTGTTGAAACAATTTTTACTTCTTTTATGTCAGATTTTGTTCCTGTCACCGGATTTGCAATTATCATGGCGCTTATTTGGCGAATGGTTACTTATTACCCATATTTGATTATCGGTGCTATCATTGCTCCAGGTTGGCTAAACAAGAATTTCAGAAAAAAAACAAAATAAAATCTAATCAATTCTCTTTTACTATTTTTTTGTGCCGAATATTCTTATTTTTACATTGTTTAAAGATTCGCTATGAAGTTTCAATTTTGTTCCGACCTGCACATAGAATTTCAGCAGAATAAAGATTTTCTAAAGAAAAATCCTCTTGTTCCAAAAGCTGAAGTATTGCTCTTGGCCGGAGATATTGGGTTGCTTTTTGAGCTTCATAGATACAAGGATTTTTTTTCTTGGATTTCCGACAATTTCAGACAAACCTATTGGGTTCCAGGCAATCACGAGTATTATAATTATGAAATGACTGCTAAACAAGAGTCGTTTAGCGAGAAAATTACCGACAACCTAATTCTTACAAACAATACAGTGTTTTACGAAGGCGATGTAAAAATTATTGCATCAACACTCTGGTCGAAAATTGGAGATAGAAATCATGGAATGATAGAGTATAACATGAACGATTTTCGTGTAATCCGTTACCGCGGATGGCAATTAACAGCAGCAATTTTTAACGAGTTGCACAAGAACTGTCTAGGCTTTATCACATCCGAGTTAAAAAACAATGACCAAACCACAAAAAGCATTGTTCTTACTCATCATATCCCCACATTTTTAAATTACCCAGAGCGGTTCAAAAACGATGTTTTAAACGATGCTTTTGCTGTCGAGCTCTTCGACCTAATCGAAAAACATGGACCCGATGTATGGGTTTATGGGCATCATCATCAAAACATAAAAGATTTTCATATTGGAAAAACTCTTTTGGTAAATAATCAATTGGGTTATGTAAAATACGGCGAAAACGAGAAGTTTAGAAGAGATGCCGTGTTTGAAGTTTAGTTCTTTATCTAATAAAAATTATTTTCTGCACATTTTTTGCTGAACCATCGTCCTCAATGCAAATTTTAACAATTGACTATTTAATTATTTAATATATTTGTATCTTGTTTGTGAAAAAATCAAATTATAACCTATGAAAAAACTGTTTACGCTTTTAGCTGTGCTATTTATTTGCTCAATCTCATTTTCTCAGAGCATAACCGTTACTTCTCCAAACGGAGCCGAAGTTTTACCTGGATGTACGGTAAAAACTATTACATGGAATTCATCAGGAACCACTGATTACTATTCAATCGATTATTCGACTGATAACGGACTTACCTGGACATCAATCACCAGTTTTTACAACACTGTTGCCAGAACATATAACTGGACAGTTCCAAACACTTCCTCTGGTGTTTGCCTTATAAGAATCAAGGATTCAAATAATTCATCAGTAAGTGACCTTAGTGATGCAGTATTTACGATAACATCGCCTTTAACAGTATTACAACCAAATGGAGGCGAAACGTGGCAGGGAAGCACAGCTAAAAGTATCAACTTTACAGCAAGCGGCACATCAAATTATTACGATATTAGTTATTCGATTGATGCCGGATCGAACTGGACAACAATTGCAAACAATACATATAACACATCTGGAACATACAACTGGAGTGTGCCAAACTCCCCGTCAACAAATTGCCTGGTTAAGATTAGAGATCACTCCAATTCTTGTATGACAGATGTCAGTAATGGTCTGTTTGAAATTACTGCAGCGGCCTCATCAGTTACTGTTACTTCACCAAATGGTGGTGAAACATGGTATGTGGGTCAGTCAAAATCCATTACCTGGACAGCTTCGAACACTACAAATTATTATAATATTGATTACTCTATTGATAACGGGTTGTCCTGGACATCTCTAGCCAGTTCTTACTATGCTGTTACCGGCACTTTTTCGTGGACAATTCCAAACACGCCTTCGGCAAATTGCAGAGTTAGAGTAACTGATGCGAACAATGTACCTGTTACCGATATGAGCAATGCAGTATTTACAATTGCTTCTCCGTATATTACAATTTTAAGTCCTAACGGTGGTGAAAACCTGGAATCGTGTTACGGAGAATACATAAATTTTCAATGCGGAGGCACTTCTAATTACTACAGGATAGAATATTCTATAAATAATGGTATTAGCTGGACTACAATAACATCATCTTATTACTCTTCCAGTTCTAATATTTCTTATTTATGGAGTACCATTCCTCAAAACAATTCTTCGAGTTGTTTGATAAGAGTTACCGATACTGGAAATGCATCTGTTCTGGATCAAAGTGATGCAACGTTTACAATATTACCCAACGATGAAATAATAGTAACAAGCCCCAACGGAGGAGAATCATGGCAAGTAGGAAGCTCTCATGTTATTTCATGGGTTTCAGCACCAAGTTCAACAAGATACTATGTTTACTATTCTGTAAATGGGGGCTCCAGTTGGACGTACATTACCAATACCACATCAACCAGCTATAACTGGACTGTTCCGGATAATGAATCTTCAAATACATTAATCAAAATTGTTGACTATAACAATACTTGCATATATGATATCAGCGATTCTGAATTTGCTATTGCACCACCCACGCCAATAATAACAGTAACTAATCCCAACACTTCGAGCACACTTTTTCAGGGGAACGGCATAAGCATTTCATGGACTTCTCAGTATGTAGAATCTCCATATGTGGCAATAGACTATTCTATTGATAATGGTAATAACTGGATATCAATTGTTACTGTAACAGAAAACGATGGATCATATCCATGGACAATACCAACGGTATTAAGTTCACAATGTCTTGTTCGCGTTTCGGAATACAATAATCCGGCAGTATTTGACACAAGCAATACCACTTTTACAATTGCGGCGCCTTTTGTAACGGTAACTTCACCTAACGGTGGTGAAGTTTTCGGAGGTTGCGATTCACATACTATAACATACATAAAAGGAGGTATCGGTAGTTATGTTAAATTAGAATATTCAACCGATAATGGATCAACATGGAATATTATCACGAGCAGCACATCTGCTTCTGGTTCGTACACTTGGAATCCTGTTGCCGACAATCCTTCGACACAATGCCTTATAAGAGTGTCAGATGCCTCTAATTCATCGGTAAATGATTTAAGCAATGCAGTTTTCACTATTCAGGAAAATGACGATATTTTTGTAACATCACCAAACGGAGGAGAATCACTTGAAGTGGCATCTTCTGTTACAATTACCTGGGTTGCTGCCCCTGGCCATTCTCATTTCGGACTTTACTACTCTATCAACAATGGTACAAGTTGGTCCACAATTTCATCGAGCCTCTATACAACCAGTTATACTTGGACAGTTCCCAATGCTCCGTCAACGACATGCCTGATTAAGGTTGTTGATTATGACAACAGCTGCATTTATGATAAATCAGATGCTGTATTCAGCATTGAGCCTCCAGACCCTATAATTACTGTAACAAGTCCAAACACTTCAACTACTTTGTATGTTGCAAACACTTATAACATAACCTGGAGTCATCAATATGATGATGTTAGTTTTGTAAAAATTGATTATTCTACGGATAATGGATCTAACTGGACTAACGTAGTTGCTGTAACTGAGAATGACGGTTCTTACGCATGGACAGTTCCAAACACACCATCCAATCAATGTTTGGTAAGGGTTTACGAATATGATAACATGAGCTTGATTGATCAGAGTGATGTAAATTTCACCATTGCTCCTGCATATATTATTCTGAACCAGCCAAACGGTGGTGAGGTTATGACCGGCTGTGGCACTTATAACATTACATGGACACGTGGTGGAACTGGAAATTATTTTAAAATTGAATATTCTCTCGATAATGGAAACACATGGAACAATATAAATTCAAGTTATTATGCATCGGGCACAACAGGCTCTTATACATGGTCTCCTCTTATTAATCAAAGTTCGGTTAACTGTCTTATTCGAGTAAGTGATGCATATAACCTTGCAACATCAGACGTTAGTAATGCTGTATTTACAATAAACCCAAATACAAATATTATTGTTACTGCACCTAATGGAGGACAAAATCTTGAAATTGGTGATACCTATCAGATTACGTGGGTATCCGCCGGAAGTTCAACTCAATTCAGAGTTTATTACTCAACCGACAATGGAACAACATGGTACACTATTACATCCAGTACATCATATAACTATTACAACTGGACAGTTCCAAATGCTGTTTCGTCTCAATGCTTAATTAGAGTAGATGATTACTCTAACTCGTGTATCAGAGATTACAGCGATGCTGTTTTTTCAATCTCAGAGCCTGCACCAAACATCACAGTTACAAATCCAAACTCATCCTCTACTTTATATTATAATGCGACCACAAATATTGCATGGACAAGCGAATTTACAACTTCTGAGTTTGTTACAATAGAATACAGTACCGATAATGGTTCCAACTGGACAACAATTGCATCGCCAACACAAGATGACGGTTCTTATTCGTGGACAGTTCCACAAACAGCATCAACAGAATGCCTCGTTAAAGTAAGCGAATATGGTAACCCTGCAGTTTACGATGTTAGTAATGTTAACTTTACTATTGCTGCTCCTTTTATAACTGTTACTTATCCAAATGGCGGAGAAACTCTTGACGGATGCAGCTCGTCAACTATAACCTGGACAAAAGGAGGTACTTCGAATTATTATAAATTCGAATATTCATTAAATAATGGAATCGACTGGACTCTTATTTCTTCATCATATTACACAACAGGAACTAGCTACACTTGGAATCCTGTTGCCGATTTCGGATCAACAAATGCACTTTTCAGAGTTTCGGATGCTAATTATACAATGGCAACTGATCAAAGTGATAATGTTTTTACACTTATTAAAAACGATGATATCGTTATTACATATCCAAACGGAGGAGAAGATTTTGAAACAGGAACTTCAAAAACTCTTACATGGGTTGCTGACCCATCTGTTACCAGATTTTATGTATATTACTCAACAAATTCCGGTAGTAGCTGGACCTATATAACAAATACAACTTATAATTATTATAATTGGACTATTCCGGCAGGTGTTTCGGATCATTGCTTAATCAAAGTAAGTGATTATAATAACTCATGTAAATACGACATTTCAGATTCTGAATTCAGCATTACTCCGCCAACACCAACAATAACTGTTAGCAACCCTAATTCTGCAACTACACTTTACTTTACTAAAACAACAACAATCTCATGGTCTTCTCAATATCTGAGCTCGTCATTTGTGGTTATTGATTACACCTACGATGACGGTATTACTTGGAATACAATTGCCAATGCCACTGAAAACGACGGAAGTTATGTATGGACAATACCGGAAACAATATCCTCACTTTGTAGAGTTAGAGTATCCGAATATCAAAACCCTACGGTATATGATGAAAGTAATGTCGACTTTGCTATTGCATATCCTTATATAACAGTAGTTTCTCCTAATGGAGGGGAAGTATATGAAGGATGCGAATCAACAACAATCAGCTGGACTCGTGCCGGAGTAAGCAATCTTTACAAGTTTGAGTATTCAACAAATGGAGGAAGCACATGGACAGTAATCAATAGTTCTTATTCCACAACAGGCACATCTTATACTTGGTCTCCTCTTCCCGACATGACATCTTCAAACTGTATGATAAAAGTTAGTGATGCTTCATATCTTAACGCAACTGATGTAAGTAATGCAGCATTCACAATTAATAAAAATGAAGATATTATTCTTACTTCGCCTAACGGAGGTGAATTCTGGCAGGTTGGTACCTCAAAAACAATAACCTGGGTTTCTGCTCCAACCAGCACACAATTCAGGGTTTATTATTCTATCGACGGAGGGACCAATTACACACTGATTAACACAACATCAGGAACTTCTCTCAATTGGACAATTCCGAATCTTCCTTCATCAACCTGTAAGATTAAGGTTGTAGATTATAACAACTCCTGTATTTATGATGCAAGCGATGAATACTTTGCAATAATTCCGGCAGATGTTGCACTTACATATCCTAACGGAGGACAGACTCTTTATTATGGTTCGACCAGTTCAATAACTTGGACTAACCAGTATATAAATTCGAATTTTGTTAAACTTGAATATTCTGTCAACAATGGAGCATCTTGGGAAATTATTGCCGAAGTTACAAATAATTCAGGTTCATATTCCTGGTCTGTTCCAAACGACTTTAGCACACAATGTCTGGTAAAAGTTAGCCAGTATAACGACCCTGACGTTTTTGATATTAGCGATAATGTTTTCACCATTGCTCCGTCCATTGTTTTACAAACGCCGAATGGTGACGGTGGAGCAGAAGTATGGAGAGTTTGTACCGAAACAAGTATTGTATGGTCGGCAAATGGTGACGGCAATTATTTTAAAATAGAATATTCTATTAATAATGGACTAACATGGTCAACAATAGCATCAAATTACTACAACACTTCATCTTTAATCAGTTATAACTGGACCTTACCAAACACACCATCTACAGAGTGTATAGTAAGAATTACAGATGTCAACAATACAATAAAAACCGATGCTAGTGATGCCACATTTACAATATCGCCGGCTATTAATATTACTTCTCCAAACGGCGGAGAAAGCATAACTGGAGGCTCTCCTTACGGAATTATATGGACATCGGATGGAGTATCAAACTATTATAACATTGATTACAGTACAAACGGAGGTTCAACATGGACAAGTATTTGTTACAATCAGTCGATTGCAACAAATAGCTATACATGGAACGTACCATCGGTTATTTCATCAAATTGCTTAGTCAGAATTATTGATAATGTTAACACATGTAAAACCGATGTTAGCAATCAGGTATTTGCAATTGGTACATCTGCAGCTAATATTACAGTTACATATCCTGACGGTGGCGAAACTTTGGATGCTTGTACTACTGAAACCATTGAATGGACCAGCACCGGGACATCAGACAGTTATAATATCTACTATTCTGTAAACAGCGGCGCAACTTGGGTTTCTATTGCGAGCAATTATTCAACTCTTACAAAGTCGTATGCCTGGACTGTGCCAAACTTATCGGCTGCAAACTGCCGCATAAAAGTTGTGGATGCATCAAATACAAATTTCCACGGCGAAAGTCCGTCAGACTTTATAATAAACACTGTTGTACCATTCGCCGGAAATGATGCTGCAATTTGTTCGGGAAGCAGCCTAAATCTGAATGCAACAGGTGGAGTAACATACTCATGGTTACCAACAACCGGACTAAGCAATCCATCTATTGCAAATCCAATAGCTACTCCGTCAGCGACAACAACATACACAGTATATGTAACAGATGCTAATGGCTGTACACAACCAGATCAGATTACAGTTACAGTAAATGCGATACCTCCTGCTCCGGTTGCATCAAGCAATTCACCTGTTGATCTTAACGGGACTCTTGAATTAAATGCCAGTACAGTAAACATGGCATTTTATAACTGGACCGGACCAAATGGTTTCAGTTCAACTGATCAGAACCCTGTAATAGAAAATGCAACTGCATCATTATCAGGTACATACTCTGTAACTGCAACCGTGGCAGGATGTACCAGCATCGCATCAAGTACGATTGTTACCGTTAGCGGAGTTCCTGCAAGTTCTGTAATTGCAGGTAATGTATTTACTTCTGGTGGTTCTCCTGTATCTGGCGTAGAAATTACATTAAGCGGAGATAACTCCGATACATTTACAACTGCATCTGCCGGATATTATGACTTCACACTAAATACCGGTGGAGCATATACAGTAAGTCCTGTGAAAGATAATGATATTGTAACCAACAACGGAATTTCAACCCTAGACATTGTACTGATGCAGCGACATATTCTCGGCGTTGAACAAATAAGTTCTCCATACGGCAGAATTGCGGCCGATGTAAACAGATCTTCTGGCATTACAACATTCGACATAGTTCTTACAAGATCACTGATTTTGCAAACAGCAACTGAATTCCCTGGAGGTGATTTATGGACATTTGTAAACAGTGATTATGTATTCTCCGACCCACAAAATCCATGGGCATATGAAATGACAAGATCGTACAGTTCTGTTACAGATGCTGAGGATCAGGATTTTATCGGTATAAAACTTGGCGATGTTAATGATTCATGGAATACTAACATTGCAAAATCAGGAAATTCTGAACTTACTTTTATAATGAATAATCAACAGGCTCATTATGGTGAAACTTTAAGTATCCCGTTCAGTGCTCTTAATTTTGAGAACCTTAGCGGCTTACAGATGACCATTAGCTGGGACAACACACTATTTGACTTTGCTTCTGTAACACCAGCAATATCAGGACTATTCTTCGGTGAAACTTTCGCCACAGACGGCAAAATAACTGCTGTCTGGAGCACAGGAGAACTCGAAGGACTAAGCTACTCTCAGGATGAAACATTATTTACACTTAATCTTATACCAATAAATGATATCGCAGCAAACACTAGCATTCTGATAAACGGAGAAATTACTACTGCTGAAGCTTATGATTCAGAATTGAATGCTATGGATATCGAACTTGAAAATTCTGAAGTTGAAATTATTCCGACAGTTTCCGGAATTGAAAACATTGTTTCAGAAATATCTCTGGATTGTCATCCTAACCCATTTTCAGATTATTTGATTATCGAATTTACAAATACAAGAGAGTCTGAGACAACGATTCAGATTTTCAATTTAGTTGGAGAGTTGGTTTACACAAATGAATCCATACTACCTATAGGTATTAATAAAATTAACTGGGACGGAACTGATGCTAACGGAAATAAATTACCTGCAGGGAACTATTTTGTAAAACTAAATACCTGCAACAAATTGATTACCGAGAAGATAGTTCTTTTCAGATAACTTTAAATAAATACTAAAGTTTTTGTAGATATGGTGTCTATTTGCAGGTCAGTAAAAATCAGAGTTAACTTATCTCTAATCTTCATAAAGATTCTGAAGATTAGGTTCTCTAACTTGTGTTACCGGTATCTGGCACAAACTACAGATTAAATTTTATTGAATAAATTACAGAAACAAATTCGCATGAAATATTTCAAAATAATAATAATTGCATTGTTAATTCCGATTCTCTCAAAAGCTCAGGCTGTATATTTCAGGCTGGGAACAGGAAGCGATATTCAGGGATCAGAGGTGGTAATACCTGTTACTGTAGAAAATTTTAGCAGTATTATTTCGATGCAGGGAACTATTTCCTTCAATCCATCTGTCGCAAGCTTTGCAGGAACTCAAAATTTTGGACTTACAAATCTTGGAACTGCAAATTTTGGCTTGAGTAATGTCGGTTCCGGAAAGCTTACATTTTCATGGTACGACCCTGATTTGTCTGGAGAAACTATAAGCAACAACGATACTGTTTTTTGTCTTCGTTTTATACTTACCGGATCTGCCGGCATGTCATCTGTAATTTCAATTGATAACTCAATCACTCCTATTGAAGTTATACACAGCTCAATGACAGAGAAACTTGTTTATACACAATCAGGACTTGTTTCAGTTACCAATTCATCTGCAACCGACGAAATTATGTTGTCTGTTGCTTCTGATGAAGGTTCAACAGGACAAACCATACAAATTCCCGTGAGTGTCAGAGACTTCAACTCGATTGTTTCGGCACAGGGGAGTATCTCGTTTAATCCGTCAGTTATCAGTTTTCTTTACGTTGACGGATTCGGCTTACCCGGAATGAACTCAGGAAATTTCGGCACTACTGCATCTGGCTCGGGTATTATTACTTTTAGCTGGAACGACCCCGGACTAACGGGTGTAAGCCTCTCTGACGACTCTGAGATTTTCATTCTGAATTTTGAAATTATCGGTACGAGCGGACAATCAAGCTCTGTTTCACTTACTAATAATCCAACACCTTTGGAATTTGTTAATACCTCGCTAAATGTTCTGGATTACACTCTTTCTCAAGGATTGGTTACCGTAGGTGCGCCGTATATCCCTGATAACATAGCCTTATCTGCCGACAGCGTAGAAGGTGCTATCGGCCAGTATGTTCAGGTTTCTGTTACGGCAACAGATTTCAGCGATATTATCTCCATGCAGGGAAGTTTATCTTTTGACCCTACAGTTGCCCAGTTTGATCAAATAACTTATTTCGGACTACCAGATATGTCAGTTGCTAATTTTGGGACAACAATGTCTGGAACCGGAAAAATTTCCTTTTCATGGAACGATGCCGATCTAAGCGGAGAAAGCCTCTCGGACAATTCTATCCTTTTCACTTTGCAGTTTCTGCTCATTGGCAATATAGGGGATCAAACACCTGTAAGTTTCACAAATATTCCTACTCCTTTCGAGTTTATTAAAAGTGATTTTAGCGAAATAGGATATTCTGCAATACCAGGAAATATCAAAATTATTGATTTGTATGGTCTTGAGGTTCTATCACATAGTGAAACAGAACTTTGCGCAGGCTCTGAATTATCTGTTCAATATTCTGCAATTGGGGATTTTACAGTGACAAATGTTTTTACTGCATATCTTTCTGATGAAAACGGTTCCTTCGCATCACCTGTTAGCATTGGGTCGCTCAATTCAAATGTTTCAGGAACAATTGATGCTATAATTCCTGCAAATACCATAAACGGCACAAATTACAAAATAAAGATAGAAGCATCTGATCCTGTATACTCTGGAACAGAAAGTATTTCGTCACTCATTATTCATGCTTTACCAACTGCTGATGCAGGCACAGATGTAGATATTTGTACAGGAAATTCAACAAATTTATTGGCTACCGGAGGTGTAGATTTTGAATGGAACGGCGGACAGACTTCTGCAACAATAAATGTTTCTCCGCTGGTTGATACCGAATATACAGTTACTGTAACTGACGTTTACGGTTGCGAAAATTCTGATGCTGTTATGGTTTTTGTTCACAGCTTACCTGTTGCAAATGCAGGAACAGATCAAAACATTTGCTTTGGAGAAACGGCAAATCTTTCAGCTACAGGAGGCGTTTCTTATGAATGGAATAGCGGGCAGCTTATTGCTGATATTACAGTTGCACCAACAATCACAACCGATTATGTCGTTACAGTTACAGATATTTGGTCTTGCGAAAATACGGATACTGTTACAGTAAATGTGTTTCAGGTTTTTGCAAATGCAGGAACTGATGAAGAAATTTGCTCGGGCGGAAGTATAACGCTTACAGCAACCGGTGGAAGTTCTTATGAATGGAATAGCGGCCCTACAACTGACATAATTAATGTTTCGCCACTTGCTGACACGGAATACATTGTTACAGTTACTGGAGTAAATTCATGTCAGGATGTTGATACGGTTTTGGTAACAGTTCATGATTTACCAACTGCTGATGCAGGCACAGATGTAGATATTTGTACAGGAAATTCAACAAATTTATTGGCTACCGGAGGTGTAGATTTTGAATGGAACTCTGGACAGACTTCTGCATTAATAAATGTTTCTCCGCTGGTTGATACCGAATACACAGTTACTGTAACTGACGTTTACGGTTGCGAAAACACTGATGCTGTTATGGTTTTCGTTCACAGCTTACCAGTTGCAAATGCAGGAACAGATCAAAATATTTGTTTTGGTGAAACGGCAGATCTTTCAGCTACAGGAGGCGTTTCTTATGAATGGAACAGTGGGCAGCTTATTGCGGATATTACAGTTGCACCAACAATCACAACCGATTATATCGTTTCAGTTACAGATATTTGGTCTTGCGAAAATACCGATACTGTTACTGTTAATGTGTTTCAGGTTTTTGCAAATGCAGGAACTGATGAAGAAATGTGCTCTGGAGGAAGCGTAACTCTTACAGCAACAGGCGGCAGTTCTTATGAATGGAACAGCGGGCAGACTACTGACATAATTAATGTGTCGCCACTCGTTGACACTGAATACATTGTTACAGTTACTGGAGTAAATTCATGTCAGGATGTTGATACGGTTTTGGTAACAGTTCATGATTTACCAACTGCTGATGCAGGCGCAGATGTAGATATTTGTACAGGAAATTCAACAAATTTATTGGCTACCGGAGGTGTAGATTTTGAATGGAACTCTGGACAGACTTCTGCATTAATAAATGTTTCTCCGCTGGTTGATACCGAATACACAGTTACTGTAACTGACGTTTACGGTTGCGAAAACACTGATGCTGTTATGGTTTTCGTTCACAGCTTACCAGTTGCAAATGCAGGAACAGATCAAAATATTTGTTTTGGTGAAACGGCAGATCTTTCAGCTACAGGAGGCGTTTCTTATGAATGGAACAGTGGGCAGCTTATTGCGGATATTACAGTTGCACCAACAATCACAACCGATTATATCGTTTCAGTTACAGATATTTGGTCTTGCGAAAATACCGATACTGTTACTGTTAATGTGTTTCAGGTTTTTGCAAATGCAGGAACTGATGAAGAAATGTGCTCTGGAGGAAGCGTAACTCTTACAGCAACAGGCGGCAGCTCTTATGAATGGAACAGTGGCCCTACGACAGATGTGATAAATGTTTCGCCACTTGCTGACACTGAATACATCGTTACAGTTACCGGAGTAAATTCATGTCAGGATGTTGATACGGTTTTGGTAACAGTTCACGATTTACCAACTGCTGATGCTGGTACCGATGTAGATATTTGTACCGGAAATTCAACAAATTTATTGTCTACCGGAGGTGTAGATTTTGAATGGAACGGCGGACAGACTTCGGCAACAATTAGTGTTTCACCGCTGGTTGATACTGAATATACTGTAACAGTAACCGACTCTTTTGGTTGCGAAAACTCTGATGCTGTTATGGTTTTCGTTCACAGCTTACCAGTTGCAAATGCAGGAACAGATCAAAATATTTGCTTTGGAGAAACGGCAAATCTTTCAGCTACAGGAGGCGTTTCTTATGAATGGAACAGTGGGCAGCTTGTTGCGGATATTACAATTGCACCAACAATCATAACCGATTATATCGTTACAGTTACAGATATTTGGTCTTGCGAAAATACCGATACTGTTACTGTTAATGTGTTTCAGGTTTTTGCAAATGCAGGAACTGATGAAGAAATTTGCTCTGGAGGAAGCGTAACTCTTACAGCAACAGGCGGCAGCTCTTATGAATGGAATAGTGGTCCTACAACAGATGTGATAAATGTTTCGCCACTTGCTGACACTGAATATATTGTTACAGTTACTGGAGTTAATTCATGTCAGGATGTTGATACGGTTTTGGTTACAGTTCATGATTTACCAACAGCTGATGCAGGCACAGATGTAGATATTTGTACCGGTAACTCAGCAAACTTAACAGCTACCGGAGGTGTAGATTTTGAATGGAGTTCTGGACAGACTTCTGCTTCAATAAATGTTTCTCCACTGGTTGATACCGAATATACAGTTACTGTAACTGACGTTTACGGTTGCGAAAATTCTGATGCTGTTATGGTTTTTGTTCACAGCTTACCTGTTGCAAATGCAGGAACAGATCAAAACATTTGTTTTGGTGAAACGGCAGATCTTTCAGCTACAGGAGGCGTTACTTATGAATGGAATAGCGGGCAGCTTATTGCTGATATTACAGTTGCACCAACAATCACAACCGATTATATCGTTACAGTTACAGATATTTGGTCTTGCGAAAATACGGATACTGTTACTGTTAATGTGTTTCAGGTTTTTGCAAATGCAGGAACTGATGAAGAAATTTGCTCGGGCGGAAGTATAACGCTTACAGCAACTGGTGGAAGTTCTTATGAATGGAACAGTGGCCCTACAACTGATGTGATAAATGTTTCGCCACTT